>JAYPRP010000021.1:3007-33236 GCA_038132575.1 Rhodospirillaceae bacterium | reverse complement strand
GTTCATTGAGGAAACTTGCCACAGCGGCAACTATCCCCATCCGGTCGGGACAGGAAAGCTTCAGGATGTATGTCCGCGCAAATTGCGGAGATGGGTTGGCTTCGCTCATGGGACTGGACCGTGGCTCTGCTGACAATCGCGAGCGGTTTTTAGTCGGTCACGTGCCCGATGAACAGGGGAATTAACGGCTACCGGCCGCTCGGCGGGGCGAGATCGATCTCCTCGATCCAGTACTGGCGCGACAGCCAGCGCACACCCGACGGGCGTACACGGACCAGCTTCGTGGTCGCACCCTCGGTGCCGCGCTGTACGCCGACCTCGTTGTAGACGTTGGAGTGGAAGCGCTCCGGCGGGAACTTGGCGGTGACCAGGAGGTCGAAGCTGTCGGCCTCACCGTCCAGTGCGACGGCCAGTTCGTCGGTGATCCGGTCCGGTCCGGTCACGCGCCCATAGCCTTCCCAGCCGATCCAGATCAAAGCGACCACGATGACAAAAAGGACGTCGCGGCGCTTGTACCAGGCCCGCCGCCGGCGTACCGAGCGGACTTCATCCAGTTCCTGTGACGTCATATCAAGTGGGCTTCCAGACCAGACCCCAGCGCTCGATCGTCCATTTCTCAAGCGGAACGAGAATCCAGCGATCGGTTGCGAGGAAAATAATCGAGATCAGGATCACGCCGAGGAACACTTCCTCGGTCTTGAATTCCTGGGCCGAGACGAAGATCATGAATCCGAGGCCGCTGTCGCCGCCGATCATCTCGGCCGCGATCAGGGCACGCCAGCCAAAGCCCATGGACATACGCAGGCCGGTGATGATCGAGGTCATGGCGCCCGGCAGATAGACCTGCAGGATGGCGTCGAGGCGCGATCCGCCGAGGGTCTGCACACCCTGGACCAGAACCTTAGGCACGGCCCGAACACCCATCATCGTGTTGAAGAACAGCAACCAGAAGATCGTGTTCAACATGATGAAGAGTGTGGTCTCCCAGCCAACGCCGAACCAGACGATGGCCAGTGGAATCCAGGCGATGCCGGACACGGAGTTCATGAACACGCCGATCGGCTCGAGATAGGCGGATGCGACGCGGTTCATGCCGGCGAGGATGCCAAAGGCGATGCCTAGCGGCACGCCGACGACCAGTGCCAGGATGACCCGGCCGATGGACGAGGAGATGTTGTTCGTCAGCTGACAGCCATTGTGGCCCTCGATGGCGGCCAATACGCCGGGACAGTCACTCTGGAGCCAGAAAATGGCACCCCAGACGTCCGCGATGGGCGGAATCTCGACCGGTTCGAACCAGACAAAGATCGAGTTCATGTGCCACAGCGCGATCAGGACGATGAACGGAATGAGCCCGAGTATGAACTTGCGCAGCCGCTGACGGCCGAACCTGCGCTGAACCGCGACGGAAAACTCTGTGATGGCTGTCATCGCTGCACGAGCCCCCAGCGTTCGATGGTGTCGGATTCGAGCGGCCGCAGCAGGTAATGGTCCAGCAGGATCCAGGTGAAGCCGATCATCACCATGCCCAAGATGATCTGGGCGGTGTTGTCGAGCTCCTGTCCGGCGAAGATCATGTTGCCGAGGCCGGCCTGACCCGCGAGCATTTCGCCGGCGATGACGGCTCGCCAAGCAAAGCCGATGGACAGGCGCGAGCCGATCGCGACCGACGGCATGGCGCCGGGCAGGAGCACGTCCTTGACGATCTGGAAGCGCGACGCCCCGAGGGTCCGTGCGGCGCTGATGTAACGCATCGGCACCGAGCGCACGCCTGACAGCACGTTGAATGCGATCGGGAAGAAGCTCGTGTAAAGGATCACGATCATGACGGTTGTGTTGCTGTTCCCGAACCAGATCACAATCACCGGGAAGATGGCGATGCCCGAGACTGACTGGAAGAAGTTCATCAGCGGATAGAACATATCCGCGATGGTGCGGTTCAGCCCGAGCAGCAGACCGAAGGGGATACCCAGCGCGATGCCGATGATGCTGCCGATCACGAGCCGCGTCAGGGTGTCGGTGTAGAAACTGATGAGGACGCCCTTCTCGAGCAGATCGACCGAGGAGATCAGGGTCGTGAGCGGAGAGGGCAGGTAGCGGTCTGGTCGTTCGATCAGGGACGAGACGATCGCCCAGAAGATGACCACGCCGACGAGCAGGATAACGAGCTGGATCGCCCGGCTGTCGGTGATCGTCTTCTTCAGCGATTTGCGCCGGACCGGCGCAGAATCAACCGTCGTCATCGCTCGTGACCTCGGAGCGCACGAGGCTCAGGATCTCGTCGCGGGCAGACGTGAACCGCGGGTCTTTGGCCATGGTCTTCCACTGGCGCTCCTCGCGCGGGATATCGATCTTGATCTCGGACTTGATCATGCCGGGGCGGCGGGAAAAGACGATGCAGCGGTCGCCAAGGAACGCAGCTTCCTCCACCGAGTGGGTGATGAACAGTATCGTTTTCTTCGTGGCCATGACGACGCGGTTCAGCTCATCCTGCAGCGTGATGCGGGTCTGTGCATCAACGGCGGCGAACGGTTCGTCCATCAGCATAATCACGGGGTCGGCGCACAGCGTGCGGGCCACCGCGACGCGCTGTTTCATGCCGCCCGACAATTCGTGGGGGTAGCGATCCTCGAAGCCCGAAAGCCCGACGAGATCGACATACTCCTGAACGCGCCTCTCGCGTTCTTCCTTGGGCACCTTGCGCAGCTCGAGACCGTGGCCGATGTTCCGGTTGACGGTGCGCCAGGGCAGGATCGCATGTTCCTGGAACACGACACCGCGATCCGGGCCCGGGCCTCGGATTTCGACGCCGTCGACCATGGCGCGTCCTTCCCGGTAGGGCAGCAGGCCCGCGATGATGTTGAGGAAGGTCGTTTTCCCGCATCCGCTGGGACCAACGATCGCGACGAACTCGTTCTCGTAGATCTGCAGGTTGATGTCCTGCAGCGCATGCACGGATTCGCCGGTGTACTCGTCGGGGTAGTGGTGTGCCAGCCCCTGAACGATCAGTTTTGCTTCGCTCGCCATGATGTCCCTGAAGGTTTGACGGGCGCGAAAATGACTTCCGCGCCCGTCATGTAATCAACTTGATGCTCGATCAGCTATCCGCGTGGCTTAGCTGGCGCCGCCCAGATCGGCGAACCATTCCGGATGCCGCTTCATCGTCGACTCGATGAACTTGGAATCCAGATAGTCTGCCGCCGGGAACGGCTTCTTCATCTTCTTCTGCGAGATCAGTCGCTGCACCGAACCCTCGAATGCCTTGGCCGTGTTTTCGCCGATGCGCGGGTCGTACTGCCAGAAGTCGAGACCCGCGAGGATCTCTTTCTTGGAGTTGTTCACGAAACGCGTCGCGATGTCGGCGACTTCGTCGCGGTTCGCCGGGTTGCGCACATAGGCGGCAGCCTCGGCAATGGCATCGACGAACGCCTGCGTCGCGGCTTCGTCCTTGTAGACCCGGTCCGGGTTGCCGTGCAGATAGGCGCAGAAGCAAACGAGATCGCCGCCGCGCTTCACGAGGTTCGCACCGCTGACCTTGTTCAGGGCCTGAGTCACGAAGGGTTCCCATGCTGCAACCGCGTCCACGCCGCCCGTGTCGAGCACCGAGACGAGGCCCGGCGGACGGGTGTTGATGCGATCGACGTCGTTGGTAGTCAGGCCAGCTTCCTTCATGGCTTCGATCAGCCAGAGGTCACCCGTGGAACCGAAGGTCACGCCGACCTTCTTGCCCTTGAGGTCGGCCACGGACTTGATGCCCGAATCGCCAGAGGCGACCAGTCCCACGACGGCGTCGGCGGTCGGCTTCTCGAAAGCGGCGCCGACATAGCCGACGACACCGCGCACATTCAGGCCACGCTCGAGGGCGGCCGGAAGGTTGGTGAAGGCGGCAGGTGCGAAGTCGAACTCACCCGCGCGCAAACCCTTGGAAAGCTCGGAGCCGGTGTTGCGGATCTCGACCTTCACGTCCACGCCGTTCTTGGCGAACAGGCCCTTCTCCTGGGCGACGAAGACGGCGAGACCGCCGGGGTTGCCGGCAGCGCCGACGACCAGATCCTGCGCGATGGCAGGATTGCCGAGCGCAACAAACGGCAATGCCGCAGCCGCAACGGCGAGATATTTCAATGATTTGAACAAAGCACCCTCCCTAGTAGGCTTGGTTCTATTTGATACATTATTGTGCAATTACTATCCGGGAGTTGTCGGCCGATGGCAACCTTTGCATGGCCGGATCAGCGCAAACGGGCGCGCACGCACGTTCACTTTGGCGTTAGGCGCAAACCCTCTGTGGCCAAGGTTTTCAGTGGTCCCGTTTCGGTGTGCGAAAAGCCAACGCACGTCTGTATCGCGGGTCATGTGTCGCCCGCGCATAAATCGCGTGGGCGCGTGGTGATCCCTAAGCCGAGGCGTCGCGGATCGCGTTCCACACCCGCTGGGGGGTCACCGGCGTGTCGATCTCCCGCACACCCATGTCGGCCAGGCCGTCGAGAACGGCGTTCACGATTGTCGGGGTTCCCGCGACCGTGCCGCCTTCGCCGACGCCCTTGGCGCCGATCGGGTTCGACTTGCTGAACACGGGACTGAAGTCGACATTGATCTCGGGCATCATGTCCGCGCGCGGTACGCCGTAGTCCATCAGCGAACCCGCGATGAGCTGGCCACTGTCGGGGTCGTACGCGACGTCCTCGACCAGCGCCTGGCCGACGCCCTGGACGACGCCGCCATGAATCTGCGCCTGCGCGAGCAGCGGATTGATGACGGTGCCGATGTCGTCGACCACGGTATAGCGGTCGATGCGCACCGCGCCCGTGTCCGTATCGATTTCGACTTCCGCGATGTGGCAGCCGTTCGGGAAACTGGGGACCTCGGCCGCGAACGCACCGACGCCCTGGAGCCCGACGCCGAGCTCGCTGGGAACATGGACCGGCATGAACGACATCTGCGCGACCTGCTTGAGGGGCATTTCCTTGTCGGTGCCGGCGATCACGAACTTGCCGTCCGCGAACTCGATGTCGGCGGCGTCGGATTCCATGAAGTGGGCCGCGAACTGCTTGCCGCGCTCGATCACCTCGTCGGCCGCGGCGCGGAGCGCGCTGCCGCCGACCATCATCGAGCGGGAGGCATAAGTGCCGCGTCCGATCGCCACCTCGTCCGTGTCGGCCTGGGCAAGGCGCACATCCTCGATCGGGATGTCGAGCCATTCGGCGAGCATCTGGGAGAAGGATGTCTCGTGGCCCTGGCCGTGGGACAGCACGCCCGACACGATCGTGACCGTCCCGCTGGGATCGAAGCGGATCTCCATTCGCTCGTTGAAGATTCCGGTGTTGTCCACGTAATAGACGACGCCGCGGCCGCGCTTGAGACCCTTGGCCTCCGTCGCGGACTTGCGCGCCTCGTATCCGTCCCAATCGGCGAGGCCACGGGCCTTGTCGAGCGCCGTCGCGTAGTCACCCGTGTCGTAGGTCCAGCCCGTCAGGGTGGCGTGCGGCATCTCGTCGGGCGTGATGAAGTTGATGCGTCGCAGCTCCGCCCGATCGATGCCGGTCTCGCGCGCGGCGACGTCGATCAGCCGTTCCATGATGTACACGGCTTCGGGGCGCCCGGCGCCACGGTAGGGGACGGTCGGTGCCGTGTTCGAGAAGACGGCCTTGTTGATCACGTCCACGTTGGGGATGTTGTAAACGGTCGGAGCGAGTTTCACGGCGAACAGGACCGGGATCGCGCCCGCCCCCTCGATATAGGCCCCGACATTGTGCAGCGCATGCCAGCGCAGCGCGACGAACTTGCCGTTCTCGTCGAGCGCGAGCTCGGCCTCGACCGTCTGGTCGCGACCGTGGTCGTCGCCCATCAGGGATTCGCTGCGGGTTGCGATCCATTTCACCGGTCGCTCGATGCGCTTGCACGCCCATGCGACGACGGCCTCCTCGGGATAGACATGCCCCTTCATCCCGAATCCGCCGCCCACATCCTTGGCCACCACGCGGATCATGCTCTCGGGCACATTGAGGTTCTGTGCCGCGAGGCCCTGGCGGATGCCATGCACGTTCTGGGTGCTGGTATAGAAGGTGAGGCGCCCGGTGCTGGTGTCGAAATCGCCAAGGCAGCCGCGCGGCTCCATGGTCATCGCGTCCAGGCGGTTGTTGTGCAGCTTGAGGCGCGTGACGTGGTGGGCGTTCTTGATCGCCGTATCGGCATCGTCCCCGTTGCCGAGCCGCAACGTGAAGCTGACGTTGTTCGCCGCCTCCGGATAAACGAGGGGCGCACCGTCCTTGACGGCATCGGCTGCCATGACGACCGCCGGTAGCTCCGCATACTCGATGGACACCAGGTCGGCGGCGTCGCGCGCCATGTTCTCGCTCTCGGCGATGACCACCGCGACGCGCTCGCCGACAAACCGGACCCGGTCGACCGCAAGCGGCATGTGCATGGTGCGATGTCCCGGGGGGCCGCCCATGTCTTCGGGCATCACGCCGCCGGTCGGCCCCATGCCGTCGGCCGTATAGTCGGCGCCGGTCAGGACCGCGATCACGCCCGGTGCGGCCTCGGCGTCCGCCGTTTCGATCGACTTGATGTCGGCGTGCGCGTGGGGCGAATAGATGAATGCGGCATAGGCCTGGCGCGGGAGCACCAGGTCCGAGACATACCGACCGCGACCGGTCAGGAATTTGGGGTCTTCTTTACGCCGGACCGACTGGCCAATACCGAATTGCATCTTGCACTCCTCCCAGAAACCGGACGACAGATTAAAGGCTGCGGATCAAAACGGCGAGTCCGCACCGTCGAGCCAGGCTTCGCCCCGCGCATAGAGCGCTTCGACCTCCGGTCCGCGGACACCGGGCATGTCGCGCTTTACATCCATGCCGTTCCTCGATTGGAGGTAGGCGAGGTACCGATACCCTTCGGGGTAGCTGTCGAGAACCGAAGGATCGAGCTCCAGCCGCGCAGCGGGATCCACCGGGTCCATGCGGTCCTTCTCGTAGATCGGCTGGCGCAGCACCAGGCCCCAGCGCCCGTCGCGACGTTCGAAGAAATCGTAGAAACGCCCGGTGCAGACGACATCGACGAGTACGTCATGCACCTCCGCGCGCTGGGCGATGGTCATCTTGGTCATCGCAATGGCGCGGTCGCCCGTCACGTCGATCGATGCGCCGCCGAGAAAGTGATGCACGTTGACGCCCTTCTCGAACCCGGCCCGGCTCATCGCAATGAATTCATCGACGGTGCCTTGCGTCCAGGTTGCGTTCATCACGCCGTCATCGTGCCAAACGGTTCGAAACCGGTCCCACAGGCCGGCGTCGCGCCAGACGACCCAGTTTTCAACCAGCTCGCGAATGATCCGCCGGTCGTGCTCAATTTCGGTCATGTGCTTTCCCGTCATGCGGTTCGAGTTCAGGGGCGGGCGCCGGCCGCCTCGAGGATGGCGACCATCTCCGCATAGCCGCGCTGGCGTGCGAGGGTCAGAGGCCTGACGCCTCGGCCGTCGGCGATGTTGACGTCCGCGCCGGCATCGACAAGCACCTTGAGCGTTGCCACGTGCCGTGGGCCGCCGTCGCCCAGCACGATCGCCTCGATCAGGGCCGTCCAGTCGAGGTTGTTGATGTTGTCGAGCGGGGCGCCGCTGTCGATCAGGATCCGGACGACTTCGTCATGCCCGAGATGGGCGGCGGCGATCAGCGCCGTGCCGTCATAGATGCTGGTCACGAGGGTGGGGTTGGTGCCGCCCTCGATCGCGATACGCAGCATCTCCGGGTCGTCGGCGACCGCGGCGATGGTGATGACGTCGTAGCGGTTGGCGTCGAAGGCGTCCACGTTCGCGCCCGCCGCGACCAGGGCCCGGGCCGCGTCGTACTGGCGCAGATGCGCTGCGACCATCAGCGGGGTCCGTCGGCGCCCGTCGCGCACGTTCAGCTTGGCCCCCTCGGCGACAAGGCGATTTATCGCCGCGACATCGCCTGCGGCGGCAGCCCGGAACAAGCCGTCATAGCCGTCTATCTCCGAGGCGCCCGGCGCCACCTGGGCGACGAGCGGCGCCGGAAGCAGGAAAAGGGCGAGCGCAATGAGAATGCTCCGGATCATGATGTTGTTCTCGTGCGGGTCACGGCCAGAAGACCATTGTAGCCGATGAAGCCGCCGAGGCCTGCAATGGCGAGCAGGATCGTGATGGGCAGCGCCGTGTCGTGGGGCAGCGTGCCGGCGGCCTGGCCGAATGCCGCACCGATGGACATCTGCAGGAACATGGTCAGGCCCGATGCCGAGCCGGCGACCTGTGGATTGACGCTCACGGCACCCGCCTGGGCGTTCGGCATGGCGAGTCCGTGGAAGATGCCCATGACGATCCCGGGCAGAAAAATCGCCCATGGGGTCTCGACGCCGGCGAAAAACAGGACGGGGACCGTCAGTGCGGCCATCATCGATCCCGTGCTGCCGATGCGCACCATCCGGTCCAGACCCACACGTACGGTTATCCGCGAGCTGATGACCGTGCCGACAAGGAAACTGCCGCTCATCATCATGAAAAACAGCCCGAACGCGGCCGGCGAGCGGTCGAAGACGCCCGCCATCAGGAACGGCACGCCGCCGGCGACCACCATGAACACCCCCATGCCGCAGCCTGCATAGATTGCGTAGGCCATGAAGGCCGGGTCGCGCAGCAAGGACGGAAATGCGCGGAAGGTCTGTGCGAGGCTGCTGGTCTGTGCGTTGGCGACGCGTGTCTCGCGAATGTTCGGCAGTGCAAACACGAGCGTTACCAGGCCCATAATCGCGGTCAGGATGAACACGTGCTGCCAGCCTGCGAACTGCACGATGAAGCCGCCGATTACCGGCGATATGATCGGTGAGATCACCACGATCGACATGACCTGTCCGATCATGCGCGCGGAATCCTCGCGGCTGAACATGTCGCGGATCGTGGCACGGCTGACGACCATGCCCGCCGCGCCGCCGACCGCCTGGATGATGCGGCCCACGATCAGCACCTCGATGGTCGGCGACCAGATGCAGATGCCGCTGCCGACGATGAACAGCAGCAACCCGACGACCAGTATGGGCTTGCGGCCGAAACGGTCGGCTGCCGGGCCGTAGAAGATGGTCGAGAAGGCCATCGCGACGACCCCGAGGGTCAGGGTGATCTGGGTTACGGCGCTGGAGGCGACGAAGACGCGCTGTATCTCGGGCAGGACCGGCAGGATCACGTGGATCGTGATCGGGCCGAGGCCTGCGATCAGGGCCAGGACGACCACCAGTTTGAGATTGCGCGGAGCGGCCATGACGTATGGGGAACCGGTCGGGTAAGACGAGCGTTTGGCCGGGCTGTGAATGCCTGTTCACGGCTTTCCGGCGGATGTATAGAGGCATGGAGAAAACCGCTGCGCAAGAACCGCCGGTGGAGAAATTCAGGGGGACCAGAAATGTCGAAACAGACCGAACGCCGCCGTGACAACCAGCAATGGATGCTGGACTGGATCGTCAAGACCACGGGCCGTGTCCAGAACTTCGCCTACGACAATAGGGTGGTGCCGCCGGAGGTGAAGTCCTATGCCCAGATCCACCGGGTGGTGGACAAGCACGCGCGCCATGTCGTTGCCATTGCAGAGGCGGCCGAGAAGGCCGGCCACACGGAGACCGCGGCCGAGCTCTTCTGGGTCGCGAGCGAGCACTACCGCGAGGCGCAGCACACGATCTTCGAGGACGACAATCCGGAGAAGATCTACCTCCACGGCATGCTGCTAAAATGCTTCGACAAGGTGATGGAATACGCATCCCACCCCATCGAGCGGGTCGAGATTCCCTTCGAGGGCAACTACATCCAGGGCGTGCTGCACATGGTGCCGGGGGCCGAGAAGGCGCCGACGGTCGTCTTCTGCCCCGGCATGGACATGACCAAGGAGGCCTTCGTTGACGCGCTCAACCACCCCTTCGTCCACCGCGGACTCAACTGCCTGCATCTCGACGGGCCGGGGCAGGGCACCTCGAACATCCGCAAGATCCGGGTCACGCTGGACAATTACGAGCGCGCGGGCTCGGCGGCCATCGACTATCTGTGCGAGCGTCCCGAGGTCGATCCCGACCGGATCGCGGTCTCCGGTTTCTCCATGGGGTCCTACTGGGGGATGCGGCTGGCCGCGCTCGACAAGCGGGTGAAGGCGGTCGCGACGGCGGCGGCGTGCTACGGCCCGAAGACTGCGATCTTCGAGCAGGCCTCGCCGCGCTTCAAGCAGGTCTTCATGTACATGGCCGGCATCCACGACGAGGACGAGTTCGACGAATTCGCCTCGAAGATGGTGCTCGACGACGTGGCCGCTGACGTCAAATGCCCGGCGCTGCAGGTAACCGGCGAGTACGACCCGCTGGCGCCGCTCGAGACCGTGCTGCCGATCTACGAGATGGTGCCGACACCGAAGGAACTGTGGGTCATCGAAAATGACTTCCACAATCCGCGCAACCGTCCGAATTTCGGCGGGATCGACTTCTATGGCTTCCTTGCCGACTGGATCAACGACGTGTTCGCCGGGAAGATCGCCGACGATCATCAGCGCGAGATCCTGGTGCCCGAGCGGACCGGTAACGGACCCTATGTTCCGCAGATCGAGGGCGGCTTCAACCTGCCCGAGCGGGTCGGCGCGCCAACCGGCCTGTCGGACGCCCAGAAGGGGCCGGCGGGGGTGATCGGGGGCTAGTTCAGTCGATCGCGTGGGCCGCGGCCAACCGCCGCCCGTAGTTGATGGCGGCCAGCATGTTCGTGTGGTCGGCCTTGCCGGTCCAGGCGATGTCGAACGCGGTGCCGTGATCGACCGAGCAGCGGTCGAAGGGCAGGCCTACGGTCACGTTGATGGCCGTGTCGAAGGCGATGAGCTTCACCGTCGCATGGCCCTGGTCGTGATACTGGGCGACCACCAGGTCGAACTCGCCCCGATTGGCGCGGGCGAACACCGTGTCGCCGGATAGCGGCCCGGTCGCGTCGATCCCCTCAGCCCGTGCCGCGGCGACGGCGGGCGCGACCTCGCGGTCGTCCTCCTCGCCGAACAGCCCGTCCTCGCCGCAATGGGGGTTGATGCCGGCCACCGCGATCCGGGGTTTCGCAATTCCGAGGCGCCTGAAGTGCCCGTCGCCGGCGCGGATAACGTCGAGCACGTTCTCCTTCGTGCAGCGACGGATCGCGTCGGCCATGGAGACGTGCGCCGAGACGTGGATGGTCGAGAGGGTCGGCGAGGTGAGCAGCATGTGCGGCTTGATGCCGCCCGCAAGATGACTCAAAAGGCCTGTGTGCCCGTCGAACTGGTGACCGGCGGCATTCAGCGATGCCTTGTTGATGGGGGCGGTCACGATGCAGCTGGCATCACCCGCGTTGGCCATTTCCGCCGCGCGCACGATGTATTGATACGCGGCCTCGCCTGCGGCAGCGGAGACCTCGCCGGCCGGCGTGTCCGCGACGCCGTCGGTCTCGATGTCGATCAGGGTCACGCCATTCGTGCCGAAGGTGATTCTGGTCCCGCACAGCGCGTCGGCCCGCTCCAGGACCGCGCGCGATCCGATGATCGTGATATCGCCGAGCTCGGCTGTCGGCAGCTCCGCGAACGCCTTGCAGATCACCTCGGGACCGACCCCCGCGGGGTCGCCCATGGTGATGACGATGGAGGCAGCGCTCATGGGGACTACTTCTCGGGCAGCGGGATGAACTCGTCATCCCCCTCGATCTTGCCGAAGCGGCTTTCCTTCCAGTCGGCCTTCGCCTGATCGATGCGTTCCTTCGAGCTGGAGACGAAGTTCCACCAGATGTGGCGCTTGCCGTCGATCGGCGCGCCGCCGAGGAGCATGATGCGCGAGACCTCCTGCGCCGTGACCGTTACGTCAGCGTTCGGCGCAAGGATGAGCATCTCGTTCTCGCCATGGGTTTCGCCGTCAATGGCGATGGCGCCCTCGACGACATAGACCGCGCGTTCCTCGTACTCGTCGGTGACCTCGAGCGATGTCCCGGTGTCCATGCGAACATCGACATAGAACATGGGCGACGCCGTCGCGACCGGCGACGTCTCGCCATAGGCCGTGCCGGCGATGAGGCGCATCTCTACCCCGTCGCGCGAGATCGCCGGAAGCGTGTTCGCCGTGCGGTGGAAGAAGGCGGGATCAGCCTCCTCCTGATCCTTCGGTAGGGCGACCCAGGACTGAATTCCGAACATGGTGGAGTGGCTGTCGCGAACCTCCGCGCGGGTGCGCTCGGAGTGCACGATGCCGCGCCCGGCGGTCATCCAGTTGACGTCGCCCGGGCGGATCGGCTGCTCATAGCCGAGGTCGTCGCGGTGCATGATCTCGCCGTCGAACAGATAGGTGACCTTGGCCAGCCCGATATGCGGGTGAGGACGCACGTCGATGCCCTCTCCCGGGCCGAACTCCGCGGGGCCCATCCGGTCGAAGAATATGAAGGGTCCCACCGTGCGCCGCGTGGAATAGGGCAGTGCACGCGCGACCTCGAAGCCGCCAATGTCGCGGGGGCGGGCGTTGATCACATGTTCGATCGCATCTGAATTGCTGTCGGTCATTCGGGGCTCATGTCTGACGGTCAGTTACGTCGCTGAGATATTATCCCGGCGGCGAAAATCAACGCCGCTTGCCCTTCTTGCTCTGGATCGCCCGCCACGCCGCGAGGAGCGCGAAGTCACGACCCGCCCAGACCCCCTTTGCGGCCTGCTTGTAGGATTTGCGCGTGGCGTCGATGACCGGCACCTCGAAGCCGTTGGCCCGTGCGAGTGCAACCATCTGGCTTGCGTCCTTGGCGCCGCCGCTCATCTGGAATCCGGCCGACTTGGGGAATTTTCCGCCGATCGCATCCATGATCCAGGGCAGGCGGGGTGGGCCCACCTTAGCCGCACCGCTTGAGTCCGCGAGGATGTCCGCGGCGAGCGTGCGCTTGATGCCCGCGGTCTCGGTCAGGGATATGGCCTCGCCGAGCGCCCCCCAATAGGCGAGGAGCGGCAGGTTGATCGCGAGCTTCATGGTGTTGCCCGCGCCGACCGGGCCGACCCGATCCAGACGTCGGCAGAGCTGGTCGAGGATGGGCTTGGCGCGCTTGTAGGCGGCCGGCGTTCCGCCGGCCATGCCGAGTAGGTTTCCGCTGCGTGCCGGCGCGACCGAACCGCCGACGGGGCATTCCACGAACGTGCCGCCGGCGGCCTTCACCTGCTCCGCAAGTTCGCGCGTGGTCTCCGGAAGGAGGGTGCTCATCTCGATCACGAGCTTGCCCTTCAGGTTCGCAGACAGGATGCCGTTGCGGCGGGTGTAGACCGACTTCACGGCCTTGTCGTCGATGGTGATGTTGATCACCACGTCGTTGTCGTCGAACAGGGCCGCCGGCGTCTCGGCGAACATGGCACCGTCGTCCACGAGCGGCTTTGCCCGCCGCCTGGTCCGGTTCCAGACCGTGAGCTTGTGCTTTTTTTCCATCAGCCGGGCGCCCATGGCGGCGCCCATGTTGCCGGTACCGCAAAGACCGATTTTCATCGCGCGTTCTCCGTTTCCAGATTGCCGGGCCGGGCCCCGGTGTCGCCGCGGCGACGTTACGCGCTCGGGGAATGGGAAGAAAGCATCCCGCACAGATTTCCCAGCGCGATACATGTTATTCTTTCGCACTATCCAAGGACCGCAATGGTCCGGTTTTCGTCAGCAGGATTTTGAGACATGAGCAAAGTGCGCGCGTCCTTCGTGTTCACCCCCTGGGAAGGCCGTCGGATCATCGGCAAGGCCGTCGCGGCGCTGCCGGAGGTCCGGAACGCCCATGCGAACGGCGAGATGATCATCGCCCATGGCTCGACCAACGTGTTCGTCGCCGAGGAGGTGATGGGCGAGGTGCCGCACAAGCAGTTCTACCTCTCTGGCCAAGTGATCAATCACGTTCTGTGCCAGACCCAGCCCGAGGAAAAGCCGCCGATCATCCACCTGGTGAAGGGCGAGCTGACGCCGCCGGCGTCGCGCATGGACGAGATGCTCCGGAACTTCGACAGCACCAGCGTCTTCATCAAGGGCGGCAACGCGGTCGATCCCGATTTCAACGCCGGCGTGTTCTGTGCCCATCCGGGGTGCGGCACCATCGGGTTCGCGATGGGAATCATGATGGCGCGGGGCGGGCACCTGATCATCCCGATCGGGCTCGAGAAACTTATCCCCTCGGTCACGGACGCGGCCCGGCACATGGGGCAGGACACCTTCTACTATCACGCCGGCCAGCGGGTCGGGATGATGCCGGTGACCAATGCGACCGTCGTCACCGAAGTCCAGGCGTTGCAGATTCTGTTCGGGATCGAGGACATCACCCATGTCGGGGGTGGCGGTGCCATGGGCTCGGAAGGCTCGGTGGTGCTGGCCGCCGAAGCGGAGAAGGAAAAGATCGACGCGGCGGTCGAGCTCTACGAATCGATCAAGGGCGAACCGCCGCTCCGGACCCTCAAGGCATATTGCGCGGGATGCATTCCGACCACGCCCGCCATGGACGCCTCGCCCGACGAGCAGCATGAGGCACACCTCAAGAAGCATTGCCTCTATGAGGGCCTGCAGGAGAGCGAGCTTCCCGACTTCTTCACGCCGCGCACGGAACCGATCACCCGGAACCGCTAGGCCTCACCCCTCCCGCACGAACGGGTTTGTCGCGCGCTCATGGCCGAGCGTCGAGGCCGGGCCGTGGCCGGGTACGAAGGTGACGTCGTCGCCCAGCGGCCAGAGCTGTTCGCGGATGGACGCCAGCAGCGTGTCGTGGTCGCCGCCCGGGAAGTCAGTCCGTCCGATCGAGCCCTGAAACAGCACGTCGCCGACGAAGGCGATGCGCGAGACCGGCTCGAAGAAGATGATGTGTCCCGGGGTGTGACCCGGGCAGAAGCGTACCTCGAAGGTCAGGTTTCCGACCGTCACGCTGTCGCCCTGGTCGAGCCAGCGGGCGGGCGTGAAGGGGCGGCCCGCATCGACGCCGAACCGCGCGCCCTGTTCGGCCAGCTGGTCGATCCAGAACTTGTCCTCGATATGCGGTCCCTCGATCGGGACACCGAGCTGCTCTACCAGATCGGCGGCCGCGCCGGCATGGTCGATATGGCCGTGGGTGAGCAGGATCTTCTCGACCTCGACGCCCTGTTCCTCGATGGCGGCATTGATCCGGTCGATCTCCCCGCCCGGGTCCACGACCGCGGCCCTGTTGGTTTCGGTGCACCAGAGAATCGAACAGTTCTGCTGAAACGCGGTGACGGGGACGATGACGGCTTTCATGGAATATCCGCTCGGCTGGTATCCCGCGATCTCTACACGAGTCCAGCACGCATGTGTCGAAATTCGGCGGAAGACGCTTCTGGGGCGCACGGACGGCTTGACCTGGATCAATGCCGGCGATGACGGTGTGAATGTCAGCAGAATCATCGCGGCGGTCATCGGTGTCGGCGTGCTGCTGTTCCTGGTCCGCGTTCTCGCGCGCAAGAAGGCATGACACCGGATTCTTTAAATGAATGCACCCGCCGCCGGCTCCGGCGGCGAGTTTTCGTTGCGGCAACCGTCTGGATCGCTTGCTATAAAACTCCGTTGGTGGGAGGCATCACGAATGAACCAGGACAACAACAATCAGCGTGTTGTTGATGATCCGGTCGGCACAACGACCGAGGGCGCGCGCGAGATCGGTTTTGCAGTTTCGGAAAACTACAACGCGAGCGAAATCCTCTATCGCAATCTGGAGGCGGGCCGCGGGGCACGAACGGCAGTCCTCGCGGGCGACCGGAGCCTGACATATCAAGAGCTCTGCGATCTTGCGGGACAGGCGGGTAACGCGCTTCATGGGTGTGGCCTGCGGCGCGGTGATCGAGTGGTGATGCTGCTCGACGATACGCCGGTCTATCCGGCCGCGATCTTCGGTGCGATCCGCGCCGGCTACGTGCCCGTCCTGATCAACATCCTCTCAACCCCGGACCTTGTGCGCTACTACATAGAGGATAGCGCCGCGCCCGTGGTGATCTGCGAGGCGGGGCTGCTGGACACGCTGCGCGAGGCGCTGACCGACGGCCCCGGCGTCGGTCGGGTCGTCGTCGCGAACGGGGATGCGTCCGAAGCGTTTCCCGTGCCGACCGTGACGTGGGGCGCGTTCGTTGACGACCAGGATTCGAATCTCGCGGCGGCCGATACCCATCGCGACGAGATGGCGTTCTGGATGTACAGCTCCGGGAGCACGGGCCGTCCCAAGGGCATCGTCCACCTGCAGCACGACATGCTCTTCACGGAACTGAGCTACGGTCGCGCGGTTCTTGGTCTGAGCGAAGACGATATTGTTTACTCGGTGCCCAAGATATTCTTCGCCTACGGCTTCGGGAACTCGATCACGTTTCCCTTCGCCGTCGGTGCCGCCGTCGTTCTGGGCGCGGGTCGCCCGGAACCGGAGCCGATCTACCAGGCGGTCGAGCGCCATCGGCCCACCGTGTTTTTCGGGCTGCCGACCCTCTACAACGCGCTGCTCGCACATCCGGGAAGCGAGGAACGCGATCTTGGCAGCGTGCGGCTGTGCATCTCCGCCGCTGAGCCACTGCCCGAGGAGACCTTCAACGAATGGAAGCGGCGCCACGGTCTGGAGATCATCGAGGGGCTGGGATCGACCGAGGTACTGCACATCTACGTCAGCAACTTTCCAGGCGATCTTCGTCTCGGCGCGGCCGGCAAGCGCGTTCCCGGATACGAGATCAAGTTGCTCGACATGGACGACCAGCCGGTGGAGCCGGGCGAGGCGGGCACGATGTGGGTGCGCGGCGATTCTCAGGCTCCGTTCTACTGGAATCAGCCGGAAAAGACCGCAGAGACGATGCGCGGAGACTGGATATATACCGGCGACCGCTTTCGGATCGATGCGGACGGCTTCTTCAGGTTTGACGGGCGCGCCGACGATCTGATCAAGGTTAGCGGGCAGTGGATCTACCCGCTCGAGATCGAGCGCTGCCTGAACGACCATCCGGATGTGCAGGAAAGCTGTGTTTTAGGCGTAAACGCCAAGGATGGCCTGATGACCACCAAGGCCTGGGTGGTTTTGAAATCGGCAGACGCCGCCGGTGACGCGACCACACGCCAGTTACAGGATTATGTCAAAACCAAGCTCGTTCCCTATAAGTATCCGCGGATTGTGGAATTTCGGGGGGACCTACCAAAAACGGGCACCGGGAAGATCGACCGGCAGGCCCTGCGCGCGTCCGATGGCGCAACGTCCTAGGGAGGAACGGAAAATGGAACAGAATGTCTCATTCAAGTCGGACGGGCTGACGCTCGCGGGTGTGGTGCACACACCGGCCGACCTGGCGCCCGGAGACGCCCGGCCAGCGTTTCTGGTGTTGCACGGGTTCGGCACAGGGAAAGACGGCTCCACGCCGGAGATTCTCGCGAACATGCTCTGCGACTGGGGCTATGTCGCGATGCGGTTCGACTTCCGCAGTTGCGGCGACAGCGAAGGCGAGACCGGCTGGGTGATGTGCGAGGACCAGGTCGAGGACGTGAAGAACGCGGTGACCTGGTTTGCAGAGCAACCCTATGTCGACGGAGAGCGGATCGGTGTCATCGGACACAGCTTCGGCGCGGCCGTCGCCGTATATGCCGGCGGTGTCGACAAGCGTATCGCCGCGGTGATTTCCTCGTGCGGCTGGGGCGACGGCGAGAGCAAGTTCCGGCTGCAGCACAAGTCCGACGAGGAGTGGGCACGGTTCCAGAATATTCTCAGCGAGGGGAAGTCCCATCGCGAGAAGACGGGTAAATCGTTGATGGTGGGGCGCTGGGATATCGTCCCGATCCCCGAGCATCTGCGTGGGCATATGGGGAAGAACGTGCTGATGGAGTTCCCGGCCGAGACGGCCCAGAGCATGTATGATTTTCGTGCCAACGACGTGATTGCGAATATCTCGCCGCGCCCGGTCCTGCTCTTTCACGCGGCCGACGATTCCGTCACGCCGACGGACCAGTCACTGCAGCTGTTTGCGCATTCAAAGCAGCCCTGCGACCTGATCCTCGCCTCCGATGTCGACCATTTTCCGTTCTCGGTCGACAGCATCCGCGCGCGTGAGGCCGTCAAGGGTTGGCTGGACCTCTATTTCCCGGCGTCCCCCGCCTAGTCTCTCGGCGTTTGCCTGAGGCCGGCGATGCCGGCCACAATCAGAGCACCGACGACAATGACGATGCCGACCGACTGCAGCGGCAGCAGGGCCTGGCCGAGAAAGACGTACGCGGAGGCGATGACGGCAATCGGCTCGATATAGGAGAAGAGCGTCGTCTTGGCTGGGCCGATCATGGCGATGCCTACGAAGAAGCCGATCATCGCGATCGCGTAGAAAATATTTGTGCCCGCAAATCCCCACCATGCGGACTCTGTGGCAGGCAAGGCGAACTCGCCACGTGTAAGCGTGATCGCGAGGAATATGACCAGCGCTGTTGCCGCCATGTAGAGGGTGACCTGGCGCGGGTCACCGGCGCGGATTACGCGGCTGCTGACGGTCGATACCGTTGCAAGGCCGAGGGCCGCGAGCGCGCCCAGCGCGACGCCGAGGTGGTTGAGGCCTTCCCCACTGACTCCCAGCGCGAGCGCGAGCCCGGCAAAGGCGACGATAGCCGCGCCGAATGCGAGCGGCCGCATCCGCTCCCATCTCAGTCCGGCTAGAATGAACGAGGTGAAGACCGGGAAAAGATAGAATGTGAGGACCGCCAGCGGCACGGGCAGGATGTCGATTGCGGTCAGGAGAGCCCATGTATAGATGACCGTCACCACGCCAAGTGCCGAAGCGATAATTCCGTCGCGCCGTGGCAGCAGGATCGCGCGCCGACGGGCGGCGAGGATGATGACGAGGACGAGGGTCGGGAGTGCGAAGCGCGCCGTCGAGATCGTGAGCGGATCACTTCCCCCTTGATAGGCGAGGCCGGCAAAGGTGTTTGCCAGTGCGAAGCAAATGCCGATCGCGAGCACCAAGAGGATCCCCAGAATTTCGCGGCGTGTGCCCATGTCCGTTCCCCGGGGTGGTGTGTGGCCGCCGCGATGTTCGGAGAGACTTGGTGGAGCGGCGCGAAGTGTGCTTCCGTATCGGCAAGGACTTCGAACGGGATAGCTGAAAAGAGGTTACACCATGGCAGACCCGCTGATCAGCCTGAATGGCGAAATAGTCGAAACGGCCGATGCACGGATTTCTCCGTTTGATCGGGGGTTTCTGTGGGGGGACGGCATCTACGAGGTAACGCCCTGTTTCGGACATTGCATGTACCGGCTGGAGGACCATATCGACCGGCTTTATCGCTCGCTGCGCTACGTGCGGATCGACCCTGGCCTGTCGCCCGCGGAGATGATCGGCGCTACGCAGGCGCTGCTCGCCGCTAACGTGGGCCGGCTCGACGATACGGCGATGTACCGTATCGGTCACTGGGTCACGCGCGGTTTAGACTCGGCGTCGATGCGCGTCCAACACGCGGGGCCGGCGACGGTGATGATCTTCTTCAGGCCCGTCGATACCGCGACCATCGCCCGGAATTACGCGCAGGGGCTGCGGATGACGGTTTCGTCGGTGCGCCGGAACCCGCCGGAATGCGTGGAAACCCGCGCCAAGGTCACAAGCAAGATGAACCAGATTCTCGCCGAACTCGACGCCGCGACGCGGGATTCACTGCCTCTGATGCTCGATCTGAATGGCAATATCTCGGAAACGTCGGTCGCCAACTTCTTCATCGTGCGTGACGGGGTGGTGTGGACGGCGCCGGAACGGAACATCCTCGAGGGCGTGACGCGCAAGGTTCTGTTCAAGCTTTGCGAAACGCTCGAGATACCGCTCAAGGAGAAGCTCTTCACGATGTACGACGTGGCCCAGGCGGAGGAATTCTTCATCACCTCAAGCGCGATCTGCGCGACGCCGGTCGCATCGGTCGACGGGTTCACGCCCAAGTTCGAAGTGCCGGGGCCGATCACCGAACGGCTGATCGAGGCGTTTGCCGATGACACGGGTTACGACTTCCGGCGTCTCGAAGCGGCGGCCTAGAGAGGATTGTATTACCGAGCTGAGCGCCTTCAATTTTCGCACCTGTATCGAAGAGCATCGCGAGTGTCGTGAGTTCTTCATGCGTGTAGCTGGTCAGCTCGGCCATTTTTCCTTCACGCGAATCTAGCGGCCGTCGAGCGTCACATGCGTGATGCCGACAGACGCCGTTTCGAACGTGTGCAGGTGCGGACGTATGCGGACGCGCAGCCGGTTGATGCGGTGGATCGAGATCGCGCCGCAAATCAGCAAAGCGGCCGCCAGGGCAACTGCCAGAACCGTCATCGCATTCGCGTCGCCAAGCGTTTCAAGCGACATCCGCGCGCTCCCGAAGAAGAGCTGCGTGAATACTAGGCGAAACCACCATGGGTTTCAGCGTCACTATTGCATGCAACCGTGAGGGGCAGTGCCCCTAACTGTCCCGTTTCGTTGCGATTTTCGGAGGCGTGTGTGCCGTGACGGGGGGCAGTTCGCCGTCGAAACGCTCCACGTCGACCAGTGCGCTGTGGGCGCTGGGACCCTGGCCGAGTCGCGATGTACCGATATCGCGGGTCAGAACGTTCGGGTTGCCGTGCTTGTCGATGCTGTTCTCGGCCGCGGGATCCTCGGGGTCGAACCACGCGCCGGTGGCGAACTGGATCACGCCCGGGCGGACGTCCTCTGTCACCTTGACACCGGCGAGTGCTGCGCCACGGGCATTGAATACCCGCACCGCGTCGCCGTCCACGATGTCGCGTACCGCGGCGTCGGCCGGGTGTATCCAGACCGGTTCGCGGTCCCGAATCTTGCTGTCACGACTGATCCGCCCATTGTCCATCTGGCCGTGCAGGCGCGTTGCAGGCTGGTTCGAGATCATGTGCAGCGGATATGTCCCGGCTACGTCGCCGCCGAGCCATTCCGTCGGCTCGATCCAGGCCGGATGGCCTGGGCAATCGTCATATCCGAAGCCATCGACCACCTCGGAGAATATCTCGATCCTGCCCGACGGTGACGTGAGTGGGGAGGCCTCGGGATTTGCGCGGAAGCCCTCGAGCAGGACGATCGGCTTGTTCGCGCGTGGCGTCTCCGCGTATCCCGCCTCCCAGAATTCGTCGAAGGGGGGCAGGGTTATATGTGTTTCCGCCGCCTTCTGGCGGGCACGATCGTAGATATGGCGCAGCCATTCGGTCTCGTCTCGCCCTTCGGTAAATGCGTCCTCGGTCCCGGCGCGCCGGGCGAGACCGCGAAAGATATCGAAGTCGTTCCGCGCGTCGCCAACCGGCTCGACGGTCTGCTGCATGGCCGTGATGAACCGGTCCTTGGAGGTTGCGCCGATGTCGTTACGTTCGAGCGTCGTTGTGGACGGCAGGACGATGTCGGCAAACTTTGCTGTGGCGGTCCACCATGGCTCGTTGACGATGATCGTCTCGGGACGGCGCCAGGCCCGGACCAGCCGGTTCAGGTCCTGATGGTGGTGGAACGGGTTGCCGCCGCACCAGTAGATCAGCCGGACGTCCGGATAGGTGCGGGTCTCACCGTCGAATTCGTAGGTCTCGCCCGGGTGCAGTAGCATGTCCGCGATCCGGGCGACGGGTATCCATTCGCGGCACGGATTTTCACCGGTCGACAGGCTCGGGGTCGGCGCGCTAAGCCGCGGGTTGCCGGTGTTGCCCATGCTGCCATACCCGAAGCCGAAGCCACGGCCGGGCAGACCGATGCCCCCGAGCATCGCCGCCAGGGTGATCGTCATCCAGAAGCTCTGTTCCCCATATTCGCTGCGTTGCAGCGACCAGTTGGTGTTGATGAACGTCCGCTTTGCCGCCATGCGCCGGGCCAGCTGCCGGATGCGTTCGGCGTCGATCTCGCAGATAGGGGCCGCCCAGCCAGCGTCATGCATCACGCCGCCGTTTGTGCCCAGCAGATAATCCCGAAACCGCCCGTAGCCGACACAGTACCGGTCGAGAAACGCGCGATCGGCGAGACCTTCGGTCTCCAGCGTATGCGCCATTGCCAGCATCAGCGCGACATCGGTGTTGGGGCGGATCGGCAGCCATTCGGGCTCCAGATCGCTGGCAACGTCGTTGCGGATGGGCGACACGTTCACGATCTCGACCCCGGCTTCGACCGCGGTTGCGAGTGACGGGGCGGAGACATGCTCGGCCGGCCCGCCCGACAGTACCTGCATGTTCTTGAGCGGCACCCCGCCAAATGCGACCATCAGCTCGGTGTTCGCGGTGATCGAATCCCAGCTGGTGTAGTCCGTCATCGCGGCGCGCGCTGAGCCGAGGATGTGCGGCAGGATCGCGTAGCCCGCCGCGATCGAATAGGTGTGCTTCTGGGCCGTGAAGCCGCCGATCGTATTGAGATAGCGATGCAGTTGCGTCTTTGCGTGGTGGAAGCGCCCGGCGCTCGACCAGCCATAGGAGCCGCCGAAGATGGCGGTGTTACCATGTTCCCGGCGTACGCGGTCGATCTCGGAGGACACCATGTCGAGGGCTTCGTCCCATGGCACGGCAACGAAGGGTTCTGCGCCGCGCCGTTCGCGGTTGCCGCCCGGGCCGTGTTTCAGCCAGCCCTGGCGGACGACGGGCTGGGCCACCCGGCTGTCGTCATAGACGGCGTCGGGCATGGACTGGATGAGCGGCGAGGGATCGGGGTCTTTCTCGAACGGCCGCACACCGACGAACTGGCCGTCTTCGACCACTGCCGTGAACGCGCCCCAGTGGGACGAATGCCGACGCAGGGTTTTGGTCATCCGCAAGTCCTCGCTTTGGGGGGAGATTGCCCATGCGCGCATGGGTCTGTCAAAGCCCGTCGGAGTGCGTACAATTATCGCACAAGTATTTCTGGGGAGAGTGAGATGGATGTGCGACTGGATGGCCGGACGGCCTTGATCACCGGGGCGAGCGAGGGGCTCGGCCTCGCGATGGCGCGGCGGTTCTCGGAATCGGGGGCCAATGTTGCGATGGTGTCCCGCTCGGCTGAGCGCCTCGAGGCTGGACGCCAGGAGGTCCTGTCGTCCGCCGGCGGAAACAAGGTGAAGGTAGAGGCGATCGCCTGCGACGTCACCGACACGGACCAGATCGCGGCCATGTGGCAATCTGCCACCGATTCCTTCGGCGATATCGACATTCTGGTGAACAATGCCGGCCAGACCGCGATTGGGCCGTTTCTCGAATGCGACGACGCGCGTTGGCAGGCGGACCTCGATCTCAAGCTGTTCGCCGCGATCCGGCTCGGTCGTCTGGCGATGCCGGGCATGGCCGAGCGCAAGTGGGGCCGCATCATCAACGTGCTTGCCGGTAGCGCGAAGACACCCGGGCCGGGCAGCGCCCCGACCTCCGTCTCCCGCGCAGCGGGAATGGCGTTGACTAAGGTGATGGCGGGCGAGGGCGCGCCGGACAATATCCTGGTGAATGCGCTGCTGGTGGGATTGATCAAGTCCGGTCAGCATGAACGTCGCCACAAGGCCCAGGCGCCCGAGCAGAGCTACGAGGAGTATATGGCAGGCCGCAGTGTCGGCATCCCGCTAGGCCGAGTCGGCGATGCCGAGGAGTTTGCGAACATCGCCTGTTTCTTGGTGTCGGACGCCGGCTCTTATGTCACGGGCTGTGCCATCAATGTTGATGGGGGTCGCTCGCCGGTCGTCTAGGCGGTGCGTTCATGCGGCGGGTGACCGGCGGCCCACGATCGGTTAGCTTCCGCGCGAATTTCTCACGAGGGGGCTTACGTGTCAGGTGATGTAACTGTGCGCGCCGAAAATCTGACGGCGCTGATCCATGCAATGGTGTGCCTGGGCGGCAGCGAAGAAGACGAGTGCCGGATCGTGTCTGAACATCTCGTGGGGGCCAACCTGTCGGGCCATGACAGCCACGGGGTCGGCATCTTCCAGGCGTATGTGAAGAACCTGGAACGTGGGCTTCTGGTGCCCAATGTGAAGGCGAACCGCTACCTCGACGAGGGCGTGTTCCTCCAGTATGACGGCGAGAAGGGCTACGGCCAGACGGTTGCCGCGCAGGTCACGGAGGACGCGATCGAACGCGCGCGCGCGATCGGCATCTGCGTAGCCACGCTCAAGAACTCTCATCATATCGGGCGCGTTGGGACCTATGCGGAGATGGTCGCCGATGCAGGCTTCGTCTCGATCCATTTTACGAACGTCACAGATCACCACACGATGGTCGCGCCTTTCCGGGGAGCCGAGTCCCGTTTCGGGACGAACCCGATCACCATGGCGATGCCGACGACCAAACCCGACGAACCCATCATCCTCGATATGGCCACGAGCATCGTCGCCATGGGCAAGATCCGGGTCGCGAATGACTCCGGCCAGTCGGTGCCCGAGGAATGGCTGATCGACAGCAGCGGAATACCGAGCAGCGACCCAGGCGTGATGTTCAACGACCCGCTCGGTGCGCTTCAGCCCTTTGCCCAGCACAAGGGCTATGCCCTGTGCCTCATGGCGGAACTGATGTCGGGGGCGCTCTCCGGCGGTGGCACGATCCAGCCAGGCAACGAGCGGCTCGACGGGATCATCAACACGATGACCATGATCGTCATCGATCCACACCGGCTCGGGGATGCGAACTGGATCGCCGAAGAAGTCGACGCGATGGTCGATTACACCAAGAGCGCGCGTCCAGCCGATCCCGATAAGCCGGTCCTGGTGCCCGGCGACCCGGAGCGCATCGCACGGGCCGAGCGCGGCGCCAACGGGATATTCATTCCCGAGGGAACCTGGGTGTTGCTGCTGGAGGCGGGCGAGAAGCTCGGCCTCGACCGGGCGAAGGCGCTGGAAATCGCAGGCGTCGCCTAGGCGCCTTCGAGTATCCCCGCGAGCGGCATCGAGCGGCGTTCCTTCGAGGAGCGCGTAGCCCCTAGGACCATGGCGAGCGGCACCAGTCCGTCGCGGCCGTCGATCTCAGGCTTGCGTCCCTCGGTGGCGGCGTCCGCGAAATCCTCGAGCTCGACCAGAGCGGTTCGAGAAAATCTCGCGTTGATAGTCCCAGCTATTCATGATGCCAACCAGGCCGGGGATGAAGGTTAACGGGGGCTCGTCTCCCGTCTGGTCCACGTTCAGCGTGATGCGTCCGACATAGATGCGTTCAGCCATTTCTGTGTATTCCCGGTTTCGTTTCGCGTGTTGCGGTGGTCGTGACTGCGCGCGGAGTGTCTCACTTCCTGGCAGCGCGCACACCCGTTCGGTGTGGACGGCACTTGCGACGAAAATTCACGGATCGGGCGCGCTGCCCGCCGGAGCTAAATAGCGCCGGCGTCACGCAGCGCGGCGATCTCGTCCGCGGACTTGCCGAGCGCTGTGAGCACTTCCTCGGTGTGCTCGCCAAGCGTTGGCGGCGCGCGGCGGACGGTCGCTGCTGTGTCCGAGAAGTAGAACGGGATGCCGGGGATTGAGATCGTCCCCTCGGTCGTGTGCTCGGCCTCGGTGACGAGCCCGCGGGCAATTGTGTGTTCGGCGGTCAACGCCTGCTCGACCGTGTTGATGGGCGCGCAGGAGACCTTTGCGGCCAGCAGTTTATCGATCCAGTTGTCGGTGTCGTCGGTGCGAAACAGGTCCGCGATCATGCCGTCGCACGCGCCGCGATTCTCGACCCGGTCACGGTTTCGCGCGAACTTCTCGTCGTTGGCCCACTCCGGCTTGCCGACCGCTTCGCAGAAGGTCCGGAACTGGCCGTCGTTGCCGACGGACAGGGCGATCATACCGTCGCGGGTAGGAAAGGCGTTGTAGGGTACGATGTTCGGATGGCCGTTGCCGTAGCGTCCCGCCGGATTGCCCGACGCGAGGAAATTCGCCGCCACGTTTGCGAGCAAAGTGACGCCGGTGTCGTAGAGTGAGACCTCGACATACTGGCCCTTGCCGGTGCGGTAGCGCGCCTGCAGTGCCGCGAGAATGGATGACAGCGCGAAGAGGCCGGTGCCGATGTCCACGATGGCGACGCCGAGCTTCATCGGGTCGCCGTCGGCCTCGCCGGTGATGCTCATGAGGCCGCTCTCGGCCTGGAGCAAGAAGTCGTAGCCCGGCAGCCCGGCGCGCGGACCGGTCGAGCCGTAGCCCAGGATCGAGGTGCGTACGATCTGCGGGGCGTTTTCCTCGTACCACGCATCGTCGAAGCCGAAGCGCGCCAGCGTGCCAAGCTTGAAATTATCGATCACCACGTCCGCGTCGGCTAGAAGCTCGGCTAGGATCTCGCGCCCTGCGGGTTCCTTGAGGTTCAGCGTGATGCCGCGCTTGTTGCGATTGATTCCGAGATAGTAGGCGGACTCCTCGCCTATGAAGGGCGGCCCCCAGGCGCGGGTGTCGTCGCCGCGCCCAGGTTGTTCGACCTTGATGACGTCCGCACCCATGTCGCCCAGCAACATGGCACAGAAGGGCCCCGCGAGGACCCGGGTCAGATCGATGACCCGGATGCCCTCGAGAGCCCCGGGTGCTGCCGTCGCGTTCATGGTTACGCTCAGCCCTTCTTGAGCTGGTTCCGGTCGTTCGCAAGGTCGTCGAGATACTTGTCGACGATCTCCTTGTTGCGCATGCGGAACTTCATGAAGTCCGGCTTTCGCTTATCTAGGAAGGCCTGCATGCCCTCGAGAGACTCTTCGCTGCCCCAGACATGCGCCAGCAGTTCCATGCCGTGCTGCCACGATGCGTAGAGCTGGTCGGACTCGTGATTGAGCGACTTCTTGGTCATGCGGATGGTCTGCCCGCTATGCCCCTTGATTGTCTCGCACCACTTAATCGTTTCCTCGAGCAGGTCGTCATGCGGGACGACCTTGTTGATCAGACCGATGTTCACCGCCTCGTCGGCCGTGAAGGTACGCGCCAGGAAAATCATCTCGCGGGCGAGGCGCTCGCCTATGATACGCGGGATATACTGGGTCGCGCCGACGGTCGGGCACGCGGCCACCTTGGCGCCGGACTGGCCGAAATGCGCGCGGTCCGATGCGATTACCAAGTCGCACCACAGGGCGAGCTCGTGTCCGCCGCCCATGCACCAACCGTTCACCATGGCGATGACGGGGATCGGCAGGCCGCGGATGGTCATCGCGGTGCCGAGCATCCGGTCGTTCCAATGGTAGGCGTTGGTGAAGTTGAGCTTCATCATGGCGCCGAAGTCACCGCCGGCCGAGAAGGACTGTTCGCCGGCGCCCGTTACCACCGCACAGGCGATCGAAGCGTCGTTGCGCGTGGACTTAAAGGCGTGGATCAGCTCGTCGAGTGTCTGTTCACGGAACGCGTTGCGCGAACCGGGCCGATTGATGGTGATCCATGCGACATGGTCTTTCACCTCGAAGAGGATGTCTTCAAATTCGTCGGATGTCGGCAGATTGGACATGTGTGGCTCCCCTGATTTTTCGTTCTTGAATCCCTAAGCGGTCAGGCCCGAACGCGCAACGCGCGAAGCGTCCACAAGTGTCGCACTGGCCGGCTTGTCCGGACATATATACAGTCGCGCGCGCATCGACAATCTTCCCGGTCGCGTAACGTTCCGTTATGCGTGGTCCGGCAAATCAACACAGAGGCATGGGGCACTATGAGCAGCAGGTCACCAATCCAGTCGGTCCTGATCGTTGGGTACGGCGTCATGGGCCGGGGCGTCTCGTCGACCTTCGCGGCGGCCGGTTTCGATACCATGATCAAGAGCAGCCGCGCAGCGGAGCTCGACGATCTTCCCGACGGCGTCACGGCCTCGTCCGACTTTCCGGATGCCGCACCGGACCTGGTGATCGAGTTCGTCCCGGAGGACGTGGCGATCAAACAGCAGGTCTTCGCGGACGTCGAGGCTGCCTGGCCCGACGACGAAGTGATCATTGCGACCGGAACATCGGGCATGTCGCTCGATGTGCTTGCGGAAAAGCTGGCACGGCCGGAGCTGTTTACCGGCATTCATTACTTCATGCCCGCCGACACTACGGCGGTTGCGGAGGTCATGGCCGGTCCCGGCGCGCCGGCGGACATGGTGGACGCCGTGGCTGACGCCGTGCGCCGCACGGGCAAGGAGATCGTCACCCTTTACAAGCCCATCGTCGGGTTCCTCATCAACCGGCTGCAGCACATCATTCTCCACGAGGCCTACTACCTGGTCGAGGAGGGGGTCGCGACTCCGGCGGACATCGACATGGCCGCCCGCAAGATGCTCGCGCCGCGCATGTGTCTGAACGGCCTGATCGAACAGAAAGACACCTCCGGCCTTGAAATTCACGCCCTGGCCCAGCGTTCGATCGTGCCGGAACTCCATTCCGTGGACACGCCCAATCCCCTGATCCAGGACATGGTTGCGCGGGGCGAGGTCGGCCTGTCGGCGGGCAAGGGCTTCTACGACTGGGACGGCTGCGATGTGGGCCTCGTGCGCAAGCAGTCGTCGGAACGCCTCCGCAAGCTCTCGAAGTTCCTCGATGAGGAGGTTTCGGAGTATGCTCCCGGGACAAAGCCCAAGACCCGCCAACTGAAACGCGGGCGCTAGCGGGGCGCGATACGCGGAACGGAGACGAAAAATGAAGATCACGAAAATCGAACCGATTGCGGCCGACCTGCCGCTCATCCGGCCGTTCAAGATGTCCGGCGTGGAAATCGCCGTATCGGAGAATGTGTTCGCGCGCATCGAGACGGATGACGGCCTCGTGGGCTGGGGCGAGGCGTCGTCGTCGCCGTCGATGACCGGCGAGACCGTCGAGAGCATCGTCGCCGCGGTCGAGTTCCTCGCGCCCTTCATGGAGGGCCGCGATCCCTCGGCGTTCGCGGAGAATCTCGCCGAGATGGACTGGCGCATGTACGGAAACGCCAGCGCCAAGACGGTGATCGAGATGGCCTGCTACGACCTCGCGGGCAAGGCACAGCAGAAGACCGTGGCGGAGCTGCTCGGGGATGTTCGCCGGACCGAGGTGCCGGTGCTTTCGATGCTGGCCACGGGCAACATCGACGTGGACGTGGCGGAGGCGGGAGAACGGGCCGCGGCCGGTGTGTCCCACATGAAGATCAAGGTGGGTGGCAAGCCGGTCAAGGATGACATCGAACGCACGCTCGCGATCCGCGAGGCAGTGAACGGCGGAGTCCAGCTGTCGGCCGATTGTAACCAGGGCTGGACGCGCGAAGATGCGCTCGAGTACGCCGCTGCCGCGAGCGAGGCGCTCGATTTCCTCGAGCAGCCCGTGATGGGGCACGACGTGGAGACGATGGCGGAGATCGCGGCGGCCTCGGCCTGCCCGGTTGGTGCCGACGAAGGGCTGCACAGCTTCGACGATGTGCGCAAGCATCACGCGATGGGCGCCGCACAGGGCGGCAGCATCAAGATGATTAAGCTCGGCGGCGTGACCCGCGCCCATGAGGCGACGAAGCTGTTCGACGAACTCGGGATGCATGTGAACCTTGCGGGTAAGATCGCAGAGACCAGCGTTTCGAGCGCGGCGGTCCTACAGCTTGGCGCGGCGGCGCCGTCGATCGAATGGGGTACCAGCTGCACCTGCCAGTTCCTGAAGGCTGATGTCGTGCGGAACCCGGTGCAGGTTGTGAACGGTCGGGCGGATGTGCCGACGGGCGCCGGCCTGGGCGTCGATGTGGACGAGGACGCGCTCGCCGAATTCGCGCGCTAGGCTGTTCGCCTAACCTGTATTCCAGTCCCGCGAGAGGTCGAGCGCGTAAACAAATTGGTCCTTCCGGTGGATGCTGACGGCCGTCTCGAAGACGCGCCCGTCCTGGCTAGTGTGGCGCCGGCGGATGGTCATCGCCGCCGTTTAGGATTCGACCTCAAGGGTCTCGGCGAGCGTCGGATCGATACGGCTTGCGAACATCTCGAGCTTCGCGTTCGCGATCACCTCGCTGTGGGCGCTTTCGATGATCTTATGAACCGGTGCGTGGTCGGTGAGAACCCGTCGCGCGGTGTCCTCGAATTCGGGCAGGACGTAGATATCCTGCCAGCAGATGGGCACGCCGCTTAAATCCGAGCGGCGCAACCCCGCGTCCAGAACCGCGCGCGCGAGCGTCACGGTGCCGGCGTCGGCGAGTTCGAAACTCGTTTCCGGATACTGGAGGAGTACCGACATCGCGTAAAAGTGCAGTGATTAGCCTCGTAAGAAGCATCCCTTCCGTCAGCCCTTTGTTCGTGCCTGTTCTTGACCGTGCAAAATGCGGAACTCCGGAAGCGACGGCTGCGCTTTACACGGATTTCCGAATTTCTCTATGGTTTATGGGCATAAATCATCACGGTGCCCTCGCAGGCATTGTAACCGGGGGGGGGTACGGG
>JAYPRP010000021.1:0-2997 GCA_038132575.1 Rhodospirillaceae bacterium | reverse complement strand
TTTCGGGGCATAAATCACCCCGGTCCCCTCGCCGGCATGTAACCGGGGGGGGTACGGGGGTGACGTTTCCAGCAGGCGAAAGCTACACATCCAACATCGACGTGATCGGCTATGACGATGTGGACGGCCGTCCGGCGTTCAAGCTGGCGCTGCACAAGTCCGCGGACGACCGCTGGTACCTCTACACTGGCCAGTTCTGGTGCTCCGGCTTTTCGATCATCGAGGTGACGGATCCCGCGAATCCGAGATTCGTCCGTTACATCGAGGGGCCGCCGAACACCTGGACACTGCAGGTGCAGGTCGCCGACAACCTGCTGGTCACATCCCAGGAAAAGATCATGGACGGCTGGGGCCACATCGATGGGCAGCCCTGGGGCGAGGGCATGATCATCTGGGACCTCACCGACCCCGAGAACCCCGAACAGCTCAGCCACTGGAAGACCGGCGGTTACGGCACCCACCGGAACTACTACGACGGCGGGCGCTACATTTATGCGACGGGCCTGCCGGAAGGCTACGAGGGCAACATCCTGCAGGTTGTCGATATCGAGGATCCGCGCAACCCGGTCGAGGTCGGCCGGTGGTGGATGGACGGCCAGCATGTCGCGGGGGGCGAAGCAGGCGCGAAGCCGGGCACCATGCTGCACGGCGGCGCCTATGTGAAAGGCGACCTCGCCTATCTGCCCTACAGCGCCGGCGGTTTTGTCGTCCTCGATATCTCGGACAAGACCAATCCCACGCTGGTGGGCGATCTGCCGTTTTCTCCGCCGTTCCAGACCTTTATTGCCGTGCATACGGCGGTGCCGCTGCAGGGGCGCGACCTCGTGATCGTGAACTCCGAGGCGATCAAGGAGAATTGCGACGAGCCGCTGGGCTATGCCGGGATTGTCGATGTCAGCGACAACACGAACCCGCGCCTGATGTCTCTGTTTCCGTTGCCGGTGCCGCCAGCCGAAGCGCCATATCCGACATTCTGTGCGCGCGGCGGCCGCTTCGGGCCGCACAACCAGCACCAGCCGCAGTATCAGGACATCCTCTATCAGGGCGAGGATTTGTGCTTCCTCACCTACTTCAACGCTGGGCTCAGGGTTTACGACATCTCTAACGCGGAGCAGCCGCGCGAGGTGGGTTATTTCCTGCCCCCTGATCCGCTGGAGCGCCGCGGCCTGCTCCCGGCCTCGAAGCTGGTGGCGCAGACCGAGGATGTGATCGTCGATGCACGCGGAAATATATTCGTCTCCGACAAGAACCACGGGATATACGTCCTGCGCTACAACGGTCTGAATCCCTGACCCGACGTAAGTTACGCGGTTCCGGACGGCGCCGGGGACTGCACCCCGCGCTGCACCACGGCCTGTTGCTGAGCTGGCTGGCAGTGGTGGTGTTTCCGTTGTTCTGGATCGTCGCGACATCGTTCAAGCCGCCCCAGGACTGGAACGCGCGCCCGACCGTGTGGTGGCCTTCGGAGCCGACCCTGTTCAACTACGTCCAGGTCTGGGTGAATAACTTCGCTACCGGGATCGGCGTTCCGGACGGGCGGACCGAGGTGATCGGTCCCTGGGGCGCGCTCATTAACACCTTCACTATCGCACTGATTTCCTCGACCATCGCCACGCTCTTTGGGGCTGTCGTCGCCTATGGCGCCTCGCGGTACCGGATTCTTAATGATTCACAACTACTCTGTTTTCTGATGCTCCGCCTGGTACCGCCTTTCGTGGTCGCGGCGCCGGTCTTCCTCTGGTTCGCCGCCATGGGTATCGAGGACACGATCATCGGCCTGATTATGCTCTACACGTTGATCACCGTGCCTTACGCGATGCTGGTAATGAAGAGTTTCATCGACGAGTTGCCTCGAGAGATCGAATATGCCGCGGAGATACTGGGCGCGAACCGCTGGCGCGTGATCTGGGAAATCGTCCTGCCGCTGATGCGCCCTGGGCTCGCGGCGACGTTCCTGTTTCTTTTCATCCTGAACTGGAGTGAATATTTCTTTGCGCTAATCCTGTCCAAGGTTGACGTCTCGACGCTGCCGGTCCATCTCAATCGTTGGGCCGGAAATGGAGGTGCGAATGGCTTTCAGGCGGCACTTTCGGTGGGTGCCACGGCTCCGCTGGTAGTGATAGGCTTGCTGATCCGCAAACATCTGGTGCGGGGTTTAAGTTTCGGGTTCGTGCGCCGATGAACCCTCGGATCCGCGGTGTCTCAGAAAGTGATCGTTTTTTCAAAATTTGGCCGTATTGACTTGAGATTGCCGCTGTATTGAAACGGTTGGAAAGATGGCAGGGAACACAATGAAATTCGGATTGTTCGGCGGTGCACAAGCGGTGCCTGGTGAGGCGATCACAGAGGCTGCACTCGGTTATCACGAGTATGGTGATTATATCCGGACGGCCGAGCGTTTGGGCTTTACCAGCGCGTGGATGGTCGAGCACCATTTCACCGGCTTTTCCCAGTTGTCAGCAACTCTCAATTATATATCGTATCTATCTGGTATTACATCAAAAATAAGACTGGGAAGTGCTGTCGTCGTGGTGCCATGGCACAATCCTATCCTGCTCGCCGAGCAGGTAGCGACGATCGATCAGCTGTCAAAGGGACGCTACGATTTCGGGCTCGGACGAGGCTACCGGGCGAACGAGTTCAACGGCTTCGGGATCGACATGGCCGACGCGGAGGACATCTTTAAGGAATCGGTCGCCTTTATGCGCCGAGCTTTCACGGAAACTGAGCGCTGGTCCTACGTGTCTGAGCGCTGGAAGTTCAACGATATAATCGTCGAGCCGCCGGTGGTGCAACTGCCTCATCCGCCGATGTGGGTGGGTGCCGGAAGCGAGAAGTCTATCCGTGCAGCGGCGCGCAACGATTTCAACCTCTTATTAGACCAGATGACCGCGTTCGAGGGTATCGGCGACCGGGTCAGCTGGTACCGCGATGAGTTGGATAAGCTAGGTAAGCCCTACGATCCCTATCGGATCGGGGTAACCCGCGGTTTTATGG
>JAYPRP010000020.1:0-33836 GCA_038132575.1 Rhodospirillaceae bacterium | reverse complement strand
GGCGCGGCTGCGCACGAAGACCGTGGCCTCGAAGGTCAGGACAGGCCCCGCCTCGGTTTCGACCGCAAAACCCAGCGTGACCACCCCGCGCGTCGGATCCGACTTGCTGGCGCGTGCCGCCACCACCTCGACCCGGGTCGAAAGGGTCTCGCCGGGGCGCACCGGTGCCGTCCAGCGCACCTTGTCCATGCCCGGGCCGCCCAGCCCCGTCCCGTCCACCGCGCCGGTGCGGATGAACTGTCCGGTCGCGATTGCCACGGTCTGGAAGCCGCTTGCCACATGCTCGCCGAAAGCCGAATCCTTCGCAGCCTCCGGGTCGGTATGGAACGTCTGCGGATCGTGCAGTTCGGCGAACCAGATAATCTCGTCCGCGTCGAGCCGCACCGGCTCGGTCTCGATGATTCGGCCGACCGTGTAGTCCTCGAGGTAGAGCCCGCTCATGCCGCATCCTCCGCGGGCCGCCGCCGCAGGAAGGTGGTGGTGACGAGACTCGACACCTCGCGGCCATCGACGCGCGTGCCGAGACGCACACGGATAATCCCGCGATCGGGACGCGATTTCGAGGCGCGCAGCTCCACGACTTCGGCCGTGGTGTGCAGCGTGTCGCCCGGACGCACCGGCGCCGTCCACCGAATCTCGTCCATGCCCGGGCCACCGAGGCTGTTTTCCTTGAACAGGCCGAGGCGCACGAACTGGGCGAAGGCCAAGCCGATGGTCTGGTGTCCGCTAGCGATCAGGCCGTCGTAGAAGCTGTCCTTCGCCGCCTCGGGGTCCGTGTGAAAGACCTGAGGGTCGTACTTCTCTGCGAAGGTGATGATGGACTCTTCCGTCACGGTGACCGGTTCGGTCTCGAAGGTCTCGCCGAGCGTGTAGTCGTCCCAGTATCGCGCTGTCATGGGGTCCTTCCGGAAAGTGTAGGCGCGGAACCTAGCGCGGCGGAACGCCGGAATAAAGTGGCCTCAGGGGCCGTGTGCTGCCGAATCCGCCTCGGCCCGGGCTGCCTCCCACGCAAGGATCAGGCGCTTCTTTTCCGGTTGCCAGCGATAGCCGCTGATCGAACCTCCGCTGCGGATCACCCGGTGACACGGGATCAGCCAGGAAACCGGATTGCGCGCAACGGCGCCCGCGACGGCGCGCGCCGAACCCGGTGCGCCGACCCGATCCGCCAAGTCCGAATAGGTGAGAATCGCGCCCTCGGGAATGCGCAGCAGAGCTTCCCAGACCTTGAGCTGGAACGGAGTTCCGCGCAGCACGAGATGCACCTCTCCATTCCCGAACGCCGCATCGGCATGGCGCCGGGTCGCCTCGGAATCTTCCACCAGCTCGGATGCATCCAGGCTGCCGCGCAGATCGGCAAGCGCCGCAGACCTGTCGCCGGTTCCATTGAAGGCGAGGCCGCACACGCCGCGCGGCGAGGCGACAATCAGGCACTCGCCGAACGGGCTGTCGTGCCAACCGTAGCACAGGGCGAGGCCCTCGCCGCGCCGCTTCCAGTCGCCGGGGGTCACCGCCTCGTGGGTGACGAACAGATCGTGCAGCCGGCCCGCGCCGGAAAGGCCCATTTCGAACGAGACATCGAGCACGCTCCGGGAGTCTCGCAACGCCTGCTTGGCATGCTCCAGGGTCAGATACTGGACATACTTCTTGGGGCTGACGCCGACATAGCGGGTGAAAACGCGCTGCAGATGAAACGCGCTCAGTCCGGCCTCTTCGGCGATCCGTTCGAGACCGGGCTGGTCGCGGTAGTTCTCGCTCAGCCAGGTCAACAGCCGACCGACCAGGGCAAAGCCGTAATCGTCGTCGGGAGTCTCGTCGTGCGCCGTGCGTTCGAACGTTTCGGTCATGGCCATATCCGCGTCTCCTTCATACACCCGCTCCGCGGGTCCGCGCGATCCGTTTCACGCACAGGCAAACCTAGGCGGCGCACGGCGGCGCCCCCACCCGATTCTTGCGGAAAAGCGGAACTTCAGCCGCGCTCGCGCTGCACCAGCACGACCCCGGCCAGGATCACCGCCGTCGCGATCATGAGAATCGGTGTCAGCGGCTCACCGAGGATGACCGGCGCAAGGCCGATGCCTATCACCAGCTGGAGCAGCTGCAACGCGCCGATCCGGGCAACGCCGCCATCGGCCAGGGCCCGGTTCCAGAAGAGGTAGGCGAGGATCGTCGTACCCCAGGCGAGCGAACAGATGGCGAGCCAACCGAGCATGTCGATCGCGGCCAGCGTCGCACGCCCGGAATGGAAGAGGACCACCGGGACCAGGAACGCGGCGGCGGCGAGCACGGACCACATGGTGACGGTGAGCGCGCCGATCTCGGCGGTCAGCCGCGCGCCCGCGACATAGCCCACGACCCCCAGGAACATGCCGAGGAACACCAGCGCATCGCCCTGCCAGGTCACGCCCGCGACGGAGAGACCGAGCGCCTCCCAGATCAGGAGCAGCGCGCCGGCCGAGCCGACCGCGACTCCCACCCACCAGCGCCAGCCCGGTAGCTGCCGGTTCAGCACAGCCATGATCGCACCGGCCATCACGGCGCCCGCCGCCGTCCCGGCGGCCGCATGGCCGGCGGTCGTGTGCTGGACGCCCCAGCTGAAGAAAACAGGGAACAGGACGAGCCCGCCGAGGCCGGAGACGAAGACGAGGACAATCGCGTCCCGGCGCAGCGGGATCCGGCATCCGGCGATGGCGATCACCAACGCGGCCACCGGCGCCGCGACCCCTGCGCGCAGCGCACCCACCGTGATCCCGTCCGCCGTCAGCGTCGCGACCTTGGTGAATACGGGAGTCGCGCCGTAGATGAACACCGCGATCAACGCGAGGGTATAGAGACGGTATCGGCTGGTTTCGGACATCGGCCCCCGGGCGGCTTCAGCGCCGTTGCACGAGCCCGACACCGAAGAGAATGATCACCGTGGCCGCGACGAGCATCGGCGTCAACGGCTCTTGCAGGAAGATGGCCGCACCGATCACGCCGACGATCGGCAATGCGAACTGCCAGACACTCATGCGCCCGATCCCGCCCCGGGACAAAGCAAAGATCCAGGTGATGTAGGCAACGATGGTCGAGCCGGCCGAGAGATAGACGATTGCCACCCATCCCATCGGCTCCACGGCCGCCCAGGCTGCACCATCCATGCGCATGATCACGAAGGGTAACTGGATCACGGCGGCGATCACGACGCTCCACATGGTCACGCCGATTGCGCCGTAACGCGGCGTCAGGCGCGCGCCCGTGACGAAGCTGACCGCCGCGGAGAATCCGCCCGCCGCCGCCAGAAGGTCGCCCTGCCACGTGGCATCGACGGAATCGAGCCCGATCGCCTCGGCGATGAGGATCACGACCCCGGCGAACGCGACCGAAACACCGATCCACCAGCGCAAAGCCGGCAGTTTTCGGCTGACCACGGATTCGAGCAGGCCGACGAAGATCGGCGTGGCCGCCGTCACGACCGCGGCATGGCCGGCCGAGGTCTGCCCCACACCGAGCGTGAACAACACCGGGAAGCCGATCACGCCCGACACCCCGAACAGCAGGATCAGCCACTTGTCCCGTCCAATCCAGGGCAGCGGGCAACGCAGGAATGCGACGATCAGGACCGCCAGCGGGAGCGCCGCCACCGTCCGCAGGAGCGCCAGCGACATGATATCGACCGACATCGCGCCGAACTTGGTGATGATCGGTGTACCGCCCCAGGTGAAGACGGTCACGAGCGCACCCGCCGTGGCGAGCGAGAAGAACCCGACCGTGGCGGCCGGCATGTTCGATGACGAACTCATCGCGTCAGACCTCGAGGCGGCCGGGCTCGAACGTCACGCCGTGATCGAGCGGCCCGTGCCCGCGGCCATAGCCCGGCGCGGCGGCGATCGCCTGGCGGACATAGGCGCGAGCGAGCGCCACGGCCTCTGGCAGCGCCATTTTCTGCGCAATTCCGGCCGCGATCGACGAAGCGAGCGTGCAGCCGGTCCCATGGGTGTGACGGGTCTCGATGCGCGGATCAGCAAAACGGAAGGTTTCTTCCGGTGTCACGAGAAGGTCCACAACCTCGGAGCCCGCGACATGACCGCCCTTCACCAGAACCGCTTTCGCGCCCAGTTCGAGCAGCTTCTCACCCGCGCGCTGCTGCCCGGCCTCATCCTCCACATCGACCCCGGTCAGTGCCGCGGCCTCGGGCGCGTTGGGCGTGAGGACCGTCGCGCGCGGCACCAGGACGGAGACCAACGCCGCATTCGCATCCGCATCGAGAAGCCGCGCGCCACCTTTCGCGACCATCACCGGGTCGGCCACGAGCGGAATGCCGGGCCCGGCTTCTTCGAGGGTGTCGCACACCGTCTCGATCACCTCGACGCTGTGCAGCATGCCGGTCTTGATGCAGTCCGCGCCGATATCATCGAGCACAACGCGTATCTGCTGGCTGATGAAGTCGGTCTCGACACCGCGGATGCCGAGCACACCCTCGGTGTTCTGCGCGGTCAGAGCGGTCACCGCAGTCATCGCGAAGCCGCCGAGCGCCGTCACGGCCTTGATGTCGGCCTGGATTCCCGCGCCGCCACCGGAATCCGACCCGGCTACAATCAGAACACGGCCTTCCATGACGCAACAGGCCCTTGTCTAGGCGGCCGCAGCGTCAGCAATCGCGCCGGCGATGTCGTCCACTACGGCGGTGACGACCTGCTGGTCGAGGCCCTCGGCCATTACCCGGATCACGGGTTCCGTGCCCGACGGCCGGATCAGGACGCGCCCATCCGCACCGAGCTTCACTTCCGCCGCTGCGACCGCAGACTTGACGCTGGCGTCTTCCATGGCATCCGCCCCTTTGGCGGGCACATTGCGCAGCAGCTGCGGATAAGATTCGAAAACGTTGGCGAGCGCGCTCATGGCGGCCCCCGACTCCACCTGCGCCGCCAGGACCTGAAGCGCCGCGATCAGCCCGTCGCCCGTGGTCGAGTAATCACTCAGGATAATATGGCCCGACTGCTCGCCGCCGAGATTGAAACCCCCGGTGCGCATCTTTTCAAGGACATAGCGGTCGCCCACCTTTGCCCGTTCCATGTCCAGCCCGATCCCCTGCAGATAGCGCTCGAAGCCCAGGTTGGACATGACGGTCGCGACAACCTTGCCGCCCTGGAGCCGCCCGGCCGCCTGCCAGGAACGTGCGATCACGGCCATGACCTGATCGCCGTCGATCACCTCGCCATTCTCATCGCAAAGGATGACCCGGTCCGCGTCGCCGTCGAGGGCGATTCCCAGATGCGCCCCGTGGGCCACCACCTGCTCCTGCAGCGCGCCGGTCGCCGTGGCGCCGCACTCGCGGTTGATGTTCGTCCCGTCGGGCTCGACCGCCATCGGCACGACGTCGGCGCCCAATTCGTGGAAGACCCGGGGCGCGACCCTGTAGGCCGCACCGTTCGCACAATCAACGACCACCTTGAGGCCGTCGAGGCGCAGGCCGCGCGGGAAGGTGTGCTTGACGAACTCGATGTAGCGGCCCGGTGCATCCTCGAGCCGGCGAGCGCGGCCCAGGCGGGCCGCATCGGCGAGATGGTTCAGGAGCCCGTTCTCGATCAGCGCCTCGATCTCCTCCTCCACCGTGTCCGACAGCTTGAAGCCATCCGGCCCGAAGAGCTTGATCCCGTTGTCCTCATGCGGGTTGTGGGACGCGGACAGGACGACACCGAGATCGGCGCGTAGGCTGCGCGTCAGCATCGCGACGGCCGGCGTCGGCATCGGCCCGACCAGCACCACGTCCATGCCCATGGCGGTGAAACCCGCCTGCATGGCCGGCTCCAGCATGTAGTTGGAGAGGCGCGTGTCCTTGCCGATGATGACGAGGTGACGATGGTCGCCGCGGGTAAACCGGTGGCCCGCCGCCATCGCCACGCGCAGCGCGGTTTCCGCGGTCATCGGCTCGCGATTGGCCTTCCCGCGGATGCCGTCGGTGCCGAAAAGCTTTCGTGCCATCATAAATTCCCGGAAATATCGAACTGCCGACTTATAGCACCCCGCCCGCAGCCGTTAACAATTCTGTCACGCGCGCGGCTGCACACAACGGATCACAGGGCCGCCCGCCACACATCGAGGGCCTGGCGGGTCTCCGCGACATCGTGGACCCGGACGAACTGGGCACCGCGACTGACGGCGAGCAGCGCGGCGGCGACGGAACCGCTCACCCGCCGCGCGGGGTCGGCCTCACCCGTCACCGCGCCGATGAAGCTCTTGCGCGAAAGGCCTACCGCGAGCGGGCAGCCGAGCCCGTGGAATTGGGCCAGCCCGGCGAGGAGTTCGTAATTGTGCGCCTCGGTCTTGCCGAAGCCGAAGCCGGGATCGATGATAACGCGCTCCGGCGCGATGCCCGCGACCACGCACGCATCGACCCGCGCGGCGAGGACGTCGTGAACGTCTTCGACGACATTTGCGTAGCGTGGATCGTCCTGCATATCGCGCGGCTGCCCCTGCATGTGCATCACAATCACGGGCACATCCGTCTCCGCGACGACGGTGATCGCGTCCGGGTCGTCGGACAGCGCGCTCACATCGTTCACCAGGACGGCACCGGCTTCGATCGCCGCGCGCATCACCCGCGCCCGGCGCGTGTCGATCGAGACGGGGATGCCATGGGCCACGAGCCCTTCGACCACGGGCAAAACGCGCGCGAGCTCCATTTCAGGATCGACCGGGTCGGCACCGGGCCGTGTGGACTCGCCGCCCACGTCAACGATGTCCGCGCCTGCAGCATAGAGCGCGCGGCCGAACGCGACCGCCTGCTCCGGCACGGCATGATCGCCACCGTCCGAGAAGCTGTCGGGCGTCACGTTGCACACGCCCAAGATCCGCGGCCACCCGCCCACGCCACTCACGGCGAGGCCGGCGACATCGGCGCGCGGTCGGGAGACCCGTGAGATCAGCGCGGCGGGTGCACCGTCGCCGGCGCGGGCCGCGCCTTCCGCCCAGCGCACCAGATCCGCCACGCGCGCCGGAGCACCGGCCAGTTCGTCCGGCGCCGCGCCCCCGATGATCCGCGCTTGGGTGAAGGCGAACGGCCCGCCCGCGAGCGCCAACGCCGCGCCTGTCTCAAGCAGTGCGACCGCCGCCGCGCCGGACACGAGGCCGCCGGGCGCGAGCCGCAGCGGGCATTGTCCGCTACGGGAATTCGACAGGCCCCCCCGCACGTCGGCGGGAGCCCTTGGTGTCGCTGTGTCGGTCGTTCCGCGCGAGATCGGCCTGGCCCCGCTGCCGCCTAGCCCTGGGGCTGGGGCTCCGGCTCCATGCCGCCGCTCGGCCGGTCCTTCGTGTTCGCGGTGCCGCTGGTGGGCACCGAGGAGCGCGAATTGCCTGCAGAATCCGCCTCGTCGTCCGGGCGATCGATGGACTCGCCACGCAGCAGTCGGTCCACCTCTTCGGCCGACAGGGTTTCGTATTCGAGCAGCCCATTCGAGATCGTGTGCAGATCGTCGATCCGTTCGTTCAGGATGCGGATCGCGTCGGCCTCGGCCGCGTCGATCAGCGCCCGGATCTCGTCGTCGATCACCTTGGCCGTCGCGTCGGACACGTTCTTGTGCTGGGACACGGAGTGGCCGAGGAAGACCTCCTCCTGATTGTCCTCGTAGCGCAGCGGGCCGAGCTTCTCGCTGAAGCCATACTCGGTGATCATCCGGCGCGCTAGGTTGGTCGCTTCCTTGATGTCGTTGCCGGCGCCCGTCGTGACATATTCCTTGCCGAAGATGATCTCTTCGGCCGCCCGACCGCCGAACATCATCGCCAGCTTCGCCTTCAGCTCGTAGATCGAATAGGTGTAGCGGTCGCGCTCCGGCAGCGACATGGTCACACCCAGCGCACGCCCGCGCGGGATGATCGTCACCTTGTGGAGTGGGTCGCAGCCGTCCATCTCGAGCCCGACGAGTGCGTGACCCGCCTCATGATAGGCGGTCAGCCGCTTCTCGTCCTCGGTCATGACCATGGAGCGCCGCTCGGCACCCATCAGGACCTTGTCCTTGGCGTCCTCGAACTCGGCCATCGTGACCATCCGCCGACTCTTACGCGCCGCGATCAGCGCCGCCTCGTTCACTAGGTTCGCCAGGTCGGCGCCGGAGAAGCCGGGCGTACCGCGGGCGATCATCTTGGCGTTGACGTCCGGCGCGAGCGGCACCTTGCGCATGTGGACCTTGAGGATCTTCTCACGGCCGATGATGTCAGGGTTGGGCACGACGACCTGACGGTCGAAGCGGCCGGGGCGGAGGAGCGCTGGGTCGAGCACGTCCGGGCGATTGGTCGCCGCGACCAGAATCACGCCCTCGTTGGTCTCGAACCCGTCCATCTCCACCAGCAGCTGGTTCAGGGTCTGCTCACGCTCGTCGTTGCCGCCGCCGAGGCCCGCGCCGCGATGGCGGCCCACCGCGTCGAGCTCGTCGATGAAGATGATGCAGGGTGCGTTCTTCTTGCCCTGCTCGAACATGTCGCGAACACGGCTCGCGCCGACGCCGACGAACATCTCGACGAAGTCTGAACCGGAAATCGTGAAGAAGGGCACGTTCGCCTCGCCGGCAATCGCGCGGGCGAGCAGCGTCTTGCCCGTTCCCGGCGGTCCGACGAGCAGCACGCCCTTGGGAATTTGCCCACCCAGGCGCTGAAACTTCTGCGGATCCCGCAGGAACTCGACGACCTCCTCGACCTCCTGCTTGGCCTCTTCGACGCCCGCCACGTCCTCGAAGGTAACGCGCCCGGTTTTCTCAGTCAGCATCTTCGCCCGCGACTTTCCGAAGCCCATCGCGCGACCGCTGCCGCCCTGCATCTGGCGCATGAAGAACACCCAGATGGCGACGATGATGATGAAGGGCAGCCAGCTCAGGAGTGTGCGGACTAGGAAGTTCGCCTCTTCCTGCGGTGCCGCGGTGATGCGTACACCGTGTTCCGAGAGCGTCGGGACGAGGTTCGAATCGTTCGGCGCGTAGGAGGTAAACGCGGTGCCGTTGCGCAGCGTGCCCTTGATGTCGTTGCCCTGGATCGTCACGTCCGCGACCTGGTCGTTCTCGACCTGAGCGATGAAGTCCGAGAAGGCCAGCTTCTGTTCGGCACCCTGCCGTCCGGACGTCTGGAACAGGTTGAACAACGCCACCACCAGCAAGGCGATGATGACCCACAGCGCTATGTTTCTGCCAAAGTTGTTCAAAGACCTTCTCCGATCGTCCAGGTCAACGGCACCGGCATCGGCCGGTCACAGTTTGTCGTACGGAATTCGTTGGAATTCTCAATGTCCATAACATGGTGCTCCGGACGTCCGAGGGCAATGTCAAAATCGAGGTAGTAAAGGGGGTGTGAAGCTTACCGGGAGGTTGCGAAACGGGCGCCCGCGAGCGGTAAAACCGGGGAAAAACGCGCCGTTGGGTACGTCGTGGCCATCGCGGTCGTTTCCTGCAGCGCGCAAACGCGAAACGTGCCGTCGTCAAGAACGGCCGGAAGGGCGTCGCGAACGGCGCGCGGCAGGTCGCGCAACAACAATGATTCCGGGTGCTCGGGTACGCCTTGCGCACGAAAACCCACGACGGCCCCCACAACATCGTCAGGGCGAATGCCTGTTACCCTGAACCGGCCGTCCCAGAGAAAGCCCGCTTGTGCCGCAGCGTGCACATTGACCGCGCGCGGCGGGGTGATCGCCGCCGGTTCGCGGGAAACCATGATCCGGCCCCGGCCATCTTCGCGCAGGATGCAGCCGCCCAAGGTCACGCCTGCGCCGATTTGCCGTCCCAGGATCCGCGCCACCGCGCGTTCGAGACGCGCGCCCCGCGGCGGATAGACCGCGCCGGCGACGCAGATCAGGAGATTCGCGCTCAACCGGCGGCGGGCTTCGTCCTTCGCGCCGTCGAGCATGGCCGGGTCGAGCACGGCGAAACCGGCCGGGTCGATCACGACGGCCCGCGCCGACAATCGCGCGACGTCACCCTCGACCTCCCGCCGCGCGTCTCCGGCAGCGGAATCACCGTCACGCACCCCGCCCGGCCGCAATCGCAGGCGCGCGCGCGCGAACCGGGTATCGCGGTTACTCGGATCGTCGATCCAGCCCTGCCCGCGCGCCGACAGCGTCGCGGTCAGCCGCGCACGGGGCAACCCGAGCAGCGGCCGGAGAATGCGCGTGTGCGTCAGCTCGCGCACAGCCGGCATGCCGGAGCGTCCGACAGTTCCGCTACCCCGTGTGTGCCGCAACGCCTGGGTCTCGCCCTGGTCGTCTCGGTGATGGCCGACCAGGAGGTGCAGGATGCCGTGGGCACCACAGTATTCTTCCAGCAGGGCGTAGCGCGCATTCCGCGCGGCGGCCTCGCTGGCGCCCATGCCCGCGCCGCCGGGCCCGGGACTGTCGTGCCAGATCAACGTCTCGTGAGCGACCGCGTGCCGTTCCAGCCATCCGGCAACCTGCCGCGCCTCGTCTCCCGATTCCGGCCGGAGGCGGTGATCCACGGTGACAGCGCTCACAGTTCCGCCCTGCGCCGCTGCCCATTCCGCGGCAAGCAGCGCCAGCGCCATGCTGTCACGCCCGCCCGAGACGGCGACCGCAATCGCGGGCTCCGCCTCGAACGGACCGAGACGCGCCATGGCGGTCGCGAATGCACGCGCGTCGACAGGGTCCGCCGAATCCTCCGGCGTGGAGTGAGACGTAATCGGAACCTGGCTACCCGCGGCTAGGGACACTGGAGCCGGCCAATCTCCCGATCGGCGCGTTGCACGATGCTCGTCGGCGCATCGGGGTACTCCACCCGCAGTTTCTTCAGAGTGATGCAGGCATCGTTTGTTTGCTCCAGCTGCGCGAGGGACATGCCCAGCTTGAGGAGGTTGTCCGGTGCCTTGGCGCTGTCCGGATAGCGCTGGAAACCTTCGGCGAATGCCCGTGCCGCGGTCGGGTAGTCACCGCGAACGTAGAAGGTCTCGCCGAGCCAGTACTGCGCATTGCCGGCGAGCGCGTCCTCGGGGTTTGCCTGAACGAACGCGCTCAACGCCATCTCTGCACTTTCGAAATCACGCTGCAGAAGGAACTTGTAGGCGAAGTCGTACTGGTCACGCGGGCTGCCTGCCGGCAGGTCGGCGGGCGACACCACGACGGTCTGGGTGCCGGGCGCATCAGCCGTTTCACCGTCCGCCGGCGTAGTCGTACCGCCCGCGTTGCGAAGCTGGGTCTCGGTCAGTGTGCCGAAGACCCGCGGTGCGCCTGCACCGCCCTCAGGCTCGACCGTAACGGCGCCGGGCGCACGCGGCACCGAGGGGGCGACCGGCTGCGTCGACGTCTGCGGAGCGACCGCACCCTGCTCGAGCGCCTGCAGGCGGAAGTCCACATCGGAGACCAGGCGGTCCATGCGCTGGTTCATCTGGCGGACCTGGAAGTCGAGCTGCTCGAGCTGCCCGGTCAGGCGGCGCAGCTGTTCTTCCAGGTCGTCGGTCCTGACATGCAGACCAGAGAGTGGTGTGCCGCCCGTTGCGCCTGAAGTATTCGTCGCCGGCGCGGTCGCGGCACCGGAGGAGTTCGGCGGCGGTGCACCGCGATACACGGTCCGCTCAAGCGTCTGCAGCTGCCGTTCGAGGCGCGAGATCGTATCGGCGAGCGATCGCACGTCGTTGGACTGGGCCTGCGCGAGGCCGGCGGGGAACAGGAGCAGGAGCGAGAGACCGGCGGTGACAATGGTCCGGGAGGGTTTCAACATGACGGCGCTGTCCGCAGATTTGGTTTGGGGGTACTCGGTCGTTTCAAGTTGCACGGCGGCGGGGCCGTACGTGAGGCATCCCATGATCCCAGCCTCGCCTCGATTTTCGGCGAAACTATGGCACGCCGCGCGATACCGCGAAAACATCCAGAAAACGAAAACGCCCCGGACTAACCGGGGCGCATCGTACGATTTTGTGTGATCGCTCTAGTTGTTGATCACGATCACCGCGCGGCGATTCTGCGCCCATGCGCGCTCGTTCGAGCCCACCACCGCCGGACGCTCCTTGCCGAAGCTGACGATGCTGACGCGGTTGGAATCGATGCCCAGCGAGACGAGATAATCTCGTGCGGAATCCGCGCGACGTTCGCCGAGGGCCAGGTTGTACTCGCGCGTGCCGCGCTCGTCCGCGTGACCCTGGATCACAACCTTGTTGGCGGGATAGGTCTTGAGCCAGGCTGCCCAGCGCTCGACCGCGGTGCGCGCATCGGGCGACAGGTTCGACTTGTCGAAGTCGAAGAAGACGCGGTCGCCGACATTGACCTCGAGGTCTTCCTGGGTACCGGGCTTGGGGCCGCTCGGCGCCGTCGCCGTCTGTTCGCCGCCGCTCGAGCTCGAAGCGCCGGTGCTGCCGGAATTGGCGCTTTCGTCGCCGGTTGAGGAACAGGCGGCGAGCACAAAGGCCGCTACCACCAGGCCGGGAATGATAAGTCGCATGGGTGACTCCTTAAGCCGAATAGTGACGATGCCAAGCCGCCCATGGCTGAATCCCGGGTTCCGGGATGACCTGTTATCGTGATTCACACCGAACGATTCACGCCGAACAGTGTCAATTGTTCTATACCTCGGCGCACGGCCTCGCCTCGAGCCCGTGAGCAAGCCGGAGAACTATACGTTGGTGATTTTCCGGAATCAAGCGCCGCCAGCCCTATATTGCGTCAAATTGACAAGTATTTTCAGGCACTTTCGCCGTTCCGGGACCACTAGCGGTCGGGCCCCGGAGACCATGCCGGATCGGACCCGCCCACCGGCGTCCCCAACTCGCGTTCGTTGAAGCCGGTCAGGTCGATGGAGAACAGGCGCGGATCGCCGCCGCGCCCGCGCGCATCGCTCTTCTCCTGGCGGAAGAACATCAGCACCCGTCCGTTCGGCGCCCAGGTCGGCCCCTCGACGAGGAAGCCCCGAGTCAGCAGGCGTTCGCCGCTGCCGTCGGGGCGCATGACACCGATATGGAATGTCCCTCGGAAGATCTTGGTGAAGGCAATCAGATCGCCGCGCGGCGACCAGACCGGCGTGCCGTAGCGGCCGTCGCCGAAGCTGATGCGGCGCTGCTCACCGCCCTCCGCGTTCATGACATAGAGCTGCTGGCTGCCGCCACGGTCGGACTCGAAAACGATCCTGCGCCCGTCGGGCGCATAGGACGGCGCCGTGTCGATCGCCGAGTTGTCCGTCAGCCGACGAACCCGGCGCGTGCGCAGGTCCATCACATGGATATCCGAGTTGCCGTCCTTCGCAAAGCTCATGACGACGGAGTTTCCATCGGGCGAGAAGCGCGGCGCGAAGGTCATGCCCGGGAAATCGCCCAGCAGCTCCTGCTCGCCGGTGTCGATATTGAACAGGTACACGCGCGGCTGGTCGTTGAAGTAGGCGAGGTAGGTGATCTCCTGCTGGGTCGGCGAGAAGCGCGGGGTCAGGACGAGCGTCCGCCCGTCAGTCAAGAACCGGTGGTTGGCGCCGTCCTGGTCCATAATGGACAGCCGCTTGACCCGCCGGTCCGACGGTCCGCTCTCGGCGATATAGACGATCCGAGTGTCGAAGTAGCCCGCCTCGCCCGTGATCCGCTCGTAGATCGTGTCGGCAATGATATGCGCCAGGCGGCGCCAGTTCGCCTGTGTGGTCGTCAGACTGAGTCCGGTCATCTGCCCTTCGGCGAAGACGTCCCAGAGCCGAAAAGAGGCGCGCAAGGCACCGTTGGGCTCGATATCGACCTCGCCGACCACGAGCGCCTGTGCGTTCAGCGGTTTCCAGTTCGCGAACCGCGGATTGACGCCGAGGCTCTGGGGCTGGGCGATAAAGGCGCGCTTGTCGATCGGCCGGAACAACCCCGAGCGTTCCAGGTTGGCCGCGATGACCTCGGCGATATCGACGCTGAACCGCTCCGCGGTCGCGTTCGCGGCGATGAAGTCGGGCACGGCGATCGGTAGCGGCTCGATGTTGCCCTGGGTGATATCGACCGTCAGCTCTGCGCGCGCGGGCGCCGCCAACAACACAACGATCGCCAGCGCTGCGAGGATCGGGGACACAAATCGGGAAGGAAAAGCGGTCGTCATGGGCTAGCTCAGCATTTTACTGGGATCGAAGTTGAACCGGATCTCTTTCCAGATCTCGTACTTGTCAGGCGGCAGCTGCAACGGCTGACAGTTCACGTTGAGGACCGCGCGGCGTGCCGCCTCGGCAGCCGCCTGAAAATAGCGGTCGAGGCCCATCAGCGGCGCGTCCTCGACGGTCGCCTCGCGCACGACCCCTTGGGGATCGACGCGGATGAGCACCGTCACGATCAGGTCTTCCGCGTCCCGAGCGCCGACGGGCGGGTTCCAGCACTGGCCGATCTGCTGCCGGATCATCTGGCGCAGCAAGTCGAGTTCGGCGATGGTCGCCCGCTCGGCGATCTGCGACTGCTGGGGCGCTTCCTTGCCCTTGTGCCGGACGGTCTCGGGTTCGCGCGCCCGTTCGGCCGTCTTGGCCGGCTTCTGATCCGCCGCGAGATCCTTGAGGATATTGTCGAAACTCCGCGTCGGCTCGGGCGGCTTCGGCTTGGCCTTGGGCTGCACCTTGGCGATCTGCGGCGCGGGCCCGGGCTTCGGCTCGGGCGTTTTCTCCTTGGGCGGCGCGGGCTTGACCGCCGGCGGCGTCGGTTCGGCGCTCGCCACGGGTTTCTCGGGCGGCGTGCGCTGCGGCGGCTCGGGGACGGGCTGCGGCGGCGCGGGCGGCGGCTGGGGTGAGGCCGTGCGGGTCGGCTCGGGATCCGGCTCCGGCGTTGACGGCGCGGGCGGCCGCGTTACGTCGTCGATGGTCACGACCTCGACCGGTATCACGGTGGCGGTGACGGGGGGCGAGGTGAACAGGAACGGCAGCCCGAACTGGGCGACAAGCACGAGCGACAGGTGCCCCGCCGCCGACATCGCGCCACCCGTCCTGAACTGTATCCAAATCGTCCGCATGATTGCTTGTCCAACCGCCCCGCTACTGACCCGGGGTCTCCGGGATCGGCACCTCGGCGATCAGCGCGACCTTCGCGAAACCGGCCTCCGAGACCATCCCCATGACCTCCATCACGCGCCCGTAGTTAATTGCCCGGTCACCGCGCACGAACACGCGAAGATCGGGGTTCGCCTCGGAAACGGCAACGAGACGGGGAATGAGGACACTCTCCTCGATCTCGGTCTCCTGGAGGTACACGCGCCCTTCGGCGTCGACCGTGATGATTAGCGGTTCCTTCTCGTCGTTCAGCGGATCGACCGCCGCCTTGGGCAGATCGACAGGGACACCCACCGTGAGAAGGGGCGCGGCGATCATGAAGATCACGACGAGCACGAGCATCACATCGACGAAGGGCGCGACGTTGATCTCGGTCATCGGCCGGCCGCGCATCCGGCGGCGCAACCGCATGCTGTCGGAGCTGAGCGCCATCGCTACTTCGACTCCTCAAGCTGACGCGAGAGGATCGCGCTGAACTCCGCGGCAAACCCTTCAAGGCGCTGGGAGTAGCGGGTCATGTCGGCGCTGAACTTGTTATACGCCGCCACCGACGGGATCGCGACGATCAGGCCCATGGCGGTCGTGAACAGGGCTTCGGCGAGGCCGGGTGCCACCACGGCGAGGTTGGTGTCCTTGGCGACGGCAATCGCCTGGAAGCTGTTCATGATTCCCCAGACCGTGCCGAACAGGCCGATGAACGGTGCCGTGGCGCCGGCCGAGGCGAGGAACACCATATAGCGTTCGATCCGCTCCATCTCGCGGGTAAGGGACACCTCCATCACCCGCTCTATCCGTTCGCGCAAATTGGCCCGCAGCGCATCCGTCGCCGCCAGCCCGCGCGAGGAACTTCGTCGCCATTCGGACATTGCCGCCGAGAACACCGCCGCCATCGGATCCGACGGTCGGTTGCCGAGGCGCTCATAGAGCTCCTCCAGCGAGCCCCCCGACCAAAAGTTTTCCTCGAACTTGCTGGCGCCCGACGCGAGCCGGCGCATCTTCAGCCACTTGTCGATGATGATGGTCCATGACCAGAAGGACGCGACGAACAGGATGATCATGACGATCTTGATCACCACGTCGGACCGCAGGAACAGCCCCCAGACCGAAAAGTCCGCGATCCCGGTGCCCCCGGTCACCGCGATCGTTTCGACAATATTGGATTCCATGGAACGAAATGCCTCTCGTTATAGTTCGCTCGTTCGACACCGCGTTCAGGCCGGCGCGGCAATCATTGATCCTTCACCAGCTCCTGCAGGGCGGCGCGTACGGACTTGGGCAGCCGCGCCGGTCGCAGCGCCGCATCGATGCAGGCCAGCCGGACGCCCATCTGCACTAGGCGGACAGGAGCGGACGTACCTCTATCTGAGCCCAGCACGGTCTGCGTGAGCTGCATGCTGGCGCCCCCCACCGCATCGACCGTGGTCTCGACCGTCAGCGGGTCGTCCAGGCGAGCAGGCAGAAAGTACTCAGTGTCGGCGCGTCGTACCGCGAACGCCACCCCTTCGCTCTGCATCAGCGATCTGTGTTCGGTGCCCAGGCAGCGCATCATTTCCGTCCGCGCCCGCTCCGCAAACCTGAGGTAGTTGGCGTAATAGACGATGCCCGCCGCATCTGTGTCCTCATAGTACACGCGCAAGGGATAGATGTGCCGGACACCCTCGAAACATCCGGAACCATTCGCTTTCTCCGCCGCACTCATGACGTCACGCACCATGAGTCCCGTCATCGTCAGACGGCGTAGTCTGGGCGCCATTTGTGGCAACCGTGTGGCCGGACATGAGGTCGTCCTGAATTCCTCGGGGCGCATCCAGCCCGAGATGCCCGTAGGCATGGACGGTCAGAATGCGGCCGCGCGGCGTGCGCTGGATGAAACCCTGCTGGATCAGATAGGGCTCGACAACGTCCTCGAGCGTGTCGCGCTCCTCCGACAGGGCAGCGGCGAGCGTGTCGATGCCGACCGGGCCGCCGAAATGGATTTCCGCGATATGGCGCAGGTAGCGCCGGTCCATCGTGTCGAGCCCGCGGTCATCCACATCGAGACGTGACAGTGCGTGATCGGCCACCGCCTGATCGACTGGCAGGCTGTCTTCCACCAGCGCAAAGTCCCGCACCCGGCGGAGCAACCGTCCGGCGATGCGAGGCGTTCCGCGTGCCCGGCGGGCAATCTCGCTCGCGCCGTCCTCGGTCATGTCCAGTTCGAGCAGGGACGAACTCCGCCGCACGATAGTCGTCAGGTCGTCCGGCGTATAAAACTCGAGCCGAAGGTTGATGCCGAAGCGTTCGCGCAGCGGCGTCGTCAGCAGGCCGAGGCGCGTGGTCGCGCCGACCAACGTGAAGGGTGGCAGCTCGATCCGCACGGATCGGGCGGCCGGCCCCTCGCCGATGATCAGGTCAAGCTCCCCGTCCTCCATGGCCGGGTACAGCACTTCCTCGACCGCCGGACTGAGCCGGTGAATCTCATCCACGAACAGCACATCGCGCGGCTGCAGGTTGGTCAGGACGGCGGCGAGGTCACCCGCCTTGGTAATCACGGGCCCGGATGTCGCACGGAACCCAACCCCCAGCTCCTGGGAGACGATGCGCGCGAGCGTGGTCTTGCCCAGGCCCGGCGGGCCATGGAACAGCACATGGTCGATCGCCTCGCCACGCTGCCGCGCGGCCGCAATGAAGATCGCGAGATTCTCGCACACGGCCACCTGGCCGATGAAACCGTCTAGTTCCTGCGGTCGCAGGGCCACATCCACCCGGTCGTCGTCATGGGCCGCAGGGTCCATCAGCCGCTCTTCGAGCGGGTTCACCGTACCGTCGCTCACTGGCTGAGCTCCTTCAGGGCCGCCGGGATCAGGCGATCAAGATCGCTCGCCGCCTCGCCGGACTGCGCGGCCCGATTGACCGCGCTGAACGCCTCGGCGCGACCGTAACCGAGATTGACCAGCGCGGAGATGGCATCCGCGGAGACCGAGCTCTGGTCAGCCTTGGCTGCCGCGTCGTTGTCGCTTCCCGCAGGGGCCGCCACCGGGGTGTTCGGGACGAATTCCGCACCGAGTGACACGATCTTGTCCTTGAGTTCCGTCATGAGCCGGGCGGCAAGCCGCGGGCCCACGCCATCGGCCCGCGTCAGCAGTGCTTTGTCCTCGGCCACGATCGCCGCGGTCAGCTCGTCAACCGAGAGCGTGCCCTGGATGCCCAGCCCGACCTTGGCCCCCACCCCCTGAACCGTCGTCAGCATCCGGAAGCACTCGCGCTCCCGGGCGCTCGCGAACCCGAACAGGTGAATATGATCCTCGCGCACATGGGTCTCGATATGCAGCGACAGCGGGTCGCCGATGGCCGGCAGCGCCGCAATCACCCGCGCCGGACAGAAGACCTGGTACCCGACCCCGCCCACATCGACCACAATCCAGTCCGGCCCTATCTCGTCGAGCAGGCCCTTGAGCCGCGCGATCATTGCGCGGCCTCGTAAACGGCCTGCGTGCCGATGTGATGGGCATGACAGATCGCGACGGCAAGCGCGTCGGCCGCATCGGGGGATGCCACGTCCGCGCCGGGCAGCAGGACACCGATCATATGGCCCACCTGGTCCTTGTCCGCATGGCCGTAGCCGACGACCGATTTCTTGACCGCGTTGGCGGCGTATTCCGACACGGGAATTCCCGCCAGCGCCGGCACGAGCAGGGCCACGCCGCGGGCCTGGCCGAGCTTCAGGGTGGACTGGCCGTCCCGGTTGACGAAGGTTTCCTCGACCGCGGCGCTGTCGGGCCGTAACTCCGAAATGACCTGTTCGAGGCCGCCGTGCAGGCGCACGAGCCGCGTGGCGAGTTCGCCGGTGCCGGACTTCACGACCCCGTTCGCAACATGGCGCAGCCGGTTTCCATCCATGTCGACCACGCCCCAGCCCGTGAAGCGCAAACCCGGATCGACGCCCAGAAGCCGCATGTCAGCCCGTGAGTTCCGCCATGATGTCGTCGCTCACCTCGAAATTCACGGAAACCCGCTGCACGTCGTCGCTGTCATCGAGCGTGTCGATGAGCTTCAGCAGGGTGCGCGCCGCGTCCGCGTCCACATCAACGGACGTCTGCGGCTTCCATGTCAGGCTCGCCGCTTCCGGTGCGCCGAACCGCGCATCCAGCGCCTCGACAACCTGGCCGAAATCGCCGGTCGCGCAGGTGATCTCGTGGCCGCCATCGCTGCTCGCGACGTCTTCGGCACCCGCCTCGAGCGCCGCCTCGAACATGTCGTCGGCATTCGCCACGTCCGCCGGATAGACGATCTGGCCCACCTGGTCGAACATGAAGGACACGCTGTTGGTCTCGCCTAGGTTGCCGCCATGCTTGGAGAAGGCCGAGCGGATTTCCGACGCGGTGCGATTGCGGTTATCCGTCAGCGCCTCGACGATCACCGCGACCCCGCCGGGCCCGTAGCCCTCGTAGCGGATCTCCTCGTAATTCTCGCCCTCGCCGCCGCCACTAGCCTTGTCGACCGCGCGCTTGATGCGGTCGTTCGGCATATTGGCCCCGCGTGCGGCGGCGATCGCCGTGCGCAGGCGCGGATTCTGATCGGGATCCGGGCCGCTGCGCGCCGCGACCTCGATCTCCCGCGCCAGCTTCGCGAAGGCCTTCGCCCGCTTGGCGTCCTGTGCACCCTTGCGGTGCATGATGTTCTTGAATTGGGAATGGCCCGCCATGGCCGCACACTCCGAATATCTGCAAGCACATAAGATGGTTCCGGCGCTCCCGGCCACGACGGCGCAATACTCCAGGCGGCGGGAGGCCAGCCGACTCAATAACCCGGTTTAGCGGATTGTCGCCCGCGTCGAGAAGCCCTGTTTTCCGGCCCGCCCGCGCTCCGTTGCGCTGGAGGGGCGGCTCAACCCTTGGCGTCGGTGCGCGCGGGCAGGAATGGCGGCCAGGCGGGCTGGAGCCGCCCGCCGAGAACGACCGGTGCCACCCGGGCCGCGAGCCCGGTCGAATCGTCGGTCTCGACATAAACGGCGCACAGGCTGGCGGGGCCGCGCGCGGGCGCCAGCCGCTCGGTGACGATCTTGGTCCGGAACTTCGCGATCGCGGTTTCCTTCTGCATCCCGATGACGGAATCAAAGTCGCCGCACATACCCGCGTCAGACTGGTAGGCGGTTCCGCCGGGCAGCACCTGTGCGTCCGCGGTCGGGATATGGGTGTGGGTCCCCACGACCAGGCTCGCGCGGCCGTCGCTGACATGCCCGAGCGCGACCTTCTCCGACGTCGCCTCGCCATGCACATCGACCACGATCGCATCGACCGACTTGCCGAGCGGGTGGTTCCGTAGCACCACGTCGAGCGCTGCGAACGGATCGTCGAGAAGCTCCATGAACAGCCGGCACATCACGTTGACGACCAGGACCGAACGCCCGTCACGCGCCTTGACGACCGAGGCGCCGCGCCCCGGCGTGCCCGCGGTGTAGTTGAGCGGACGCAGGACGCGCGGATCGGCGTCGATGAAGGGAATGATCTCGCGCTGGTCCCAGACATGGTTGCCGGAGGTGATCGCGTCGGTTCCGGCCTCGAACAGCTCCTCACAGATTTTCTGCGTCAGGCCGAACCCGTGCGCGGCGTTCTCGGCGTTCACGATCACGAAATCGAGGCCCATCTCGACGCGCAGCGACGGGAGATGCTCCAGCACCACGTCGCGACCGGCACGCCCGACCAAATCTCCGCAAAACAGTATCTTCATCTTCTACCTCTCGCGCACGGCCGCCACAACTGGCTGAGCGGCGGATTCCGTGACGATCCAGTCCAGGCGGACATCATGTGGTTCCACGGGCAAGTCATCGCGCACCTGCCCCGAAAATGCGAGCCCCACCGCGAGCACGTCGCCCTGTGCGCGCAACCGTGCGATCGTACGGTCGTAGTAACCGCCCCCGTAGCCGAGCCGCTGGCCCGTCCGGTCTAACGCCAGCAGGGGCACGAGAAGCAGGTCCGGCACCAGCACCTCGGCATTCGGTTCGGGCACCGCGATCCCGTAGCGCCCTGCGGTCAGCCCGTCGTCGGGAGCCCAGCGTCGGAATTCCAGCGGCGCATCCTCGGCGCCCACATCCGGCAGGCACAGCGTCACCCCGGCCGCCGCGATCCGCGTCATCAGTAGCCGCGGGTCGATCTCGCTGCGCATCGGCATGTAGCCCGAGACCACCTTACCCGCGATAATGTTCGCAAGCGGCGAGGTCATGAACCGCGCCGCGAGCCCGGTCGCCGCCGCTGCGCCGAGCCCAGACGCCAGCGCGTCGCGCAGGTCGCGTGCTTGCGCGCGCAGTTCGGCCTTGCGCGCTTCGGTGTCCGTGGTTGGCTCGTGAATGGCTGCGATCCGCGTGCAACGGCAGTGAAGTGGACGGCTCCAGGTGAGGGTCGACGAACGGGAAGTCCACCGAGACCTGCTAAAAGCAGGTGGGCGCCGTAGTGCCGAGACCTCGATCCCGACAGGGACAGCTCCCTAGTGGATTAGTAAGGTCTCCGGGACTAATGCCGCCTGACGCGACACCCAGCAAACCGTCCGTCGTTAAACCTAGGCGCGCACCGCATGGTCCGCAACCATCCGCGCAGCGATTTCCTCAGCCGTCGGCGAGCAGTGCCGCGAGCTTCTCGACCCGCTCGGAAACCGCGTCGATCCGGATGGCGACCCGTTCTTCGGTGTCGTCCACCGCCGACTGGGTTTCGCGCGCGGCGTCGTTGCGCGCCTCCTCGAGCTCGTCGCGGGTGTCCGATAATTCGTCGGTGATGAGCAGGCTGGCCATCACCATGAGGCTCGTGTCGCCGATCTGGCCGACCTCCTCGACGAGTTCCGTCACCTTGCCGTCGAGATACTTCGCCAGGTTCGAGAGATGCGATTCCTGTCCGTCCTCGCAGGCGATACGGTAGTCGCGTCCGTTGATCCTGATCTTGACCTGCGCCATGCGCCGCTCCTATGACAGCACGGTCCGCAGCCGGCCGATGGTCTCGTCCAGCCGGCCGGACACGGCCGCGGACGTTTCCTCCAGCGCCGCGAACTCCCCGCGCAACCGGTCGAGTTCGGCCCTGAGGCGCGCATTCTCGTCGGCGGCGCCGGCCGCCTGGTCGGCGTCGGCAGCGCGCCGCTTCAGCGCGTCCTCGAGCTGCGCGAGCGCCGCATCGAGGCGTTTGTTGGCATCGTTGAGCTTGGACATGCGCCTGTCTCCGGAAGCGCGCATCGTACGCGGGCGCGAGTCGCACGGTCAACCGCCGCGCGGTCGCGGAACCCCTGTTAATCCGCGGTGGAAAACCCAACCAAGTAGGCGTTGACGGCCCGCAGGGGGAACGGCATGTTGCCGCCGCATAACCCGAGACGGTCATCGCCGCAATCCTGATCACCCGCCGCCCCGCGAAGACGTACCGAGACCATGAACTACGCCGCATCCGAAGCCGCCACCAGCGCCCACGCGCAACTGGCGAACGCCATCCGCGCCCTGTCCATGGACGCCGTGCAGGCCGCCAACTCCGGGCATCCCGGCGCCCCGATGGGCATGGCCGACATGGCGACCGTTCTGTTCACCCGGCACCTCAAGTTCGACGCCGCCGCCCCCGACTGGCCCGACCGCGACCGGTTCGTCCTGTCGAACGGCCACGCCTCAATGCTACTCTACGCGCTGCTCTACCTCACCGGCTCGCCCGACATGACGCTGGACGAGATCCGGAACTTCCGCCAGCTCGGCAGCCGCACGCCCGGCCATCCCGAGTTCGGTCACGCCGCGGGCGTCGAGACCACCACCGGCCCGCTCGGCCAGGGCATCGCCAACGCCGTCGGCATGGCACTGGCGGAGCGCATGGCGAATGCGCGCTGGGGCGACGATCTCGTCGATCACCACACCTATGTGTTCGCCGGCGACGGCTGCCTGATGGAGGGCATCAGCCATGAGGCGATCTCGTTGGCCGGCCACCTGAAGCTGTCCCGCCTGATCGTGCTGTTCGACGACAACGATATCACCATCGACGGCGGGACCGAGCTGTCGGCCTCGGACGACCAGCTGGCGCGCTTCCAGGCCAGCGGCTGGGACGCCGTACGCATCGACGGGCACGACGCGGACGCGATCGACGCGGCCATCACCGCGGCGAAGGCCAGCGACAAGCCCTCTCTTATCGCGTGCCGGACGATCATCGGCTACGGCGCGCCGAACAAGGAAGGCACGGCGGCGACCCACGGCGCCCCGCTCGGCGACGAGGAGATCGCAGCGACCCGCGACCGGCTCGGCTGGAGCCATCCCCCGTTCGAGATTCCCGACGATGTCATGACCGCGTGGCGGGCGGCGGGCGCCCGCGGCAGCGCGGCGCGCGCGGCATGGGCGGAGCGTCACGCGGCGCTCGCGGCCGACCGCAGCCAGGCGTTCGACGACGCGGTGGCCGGCACGCTGCCCGAGGCGCTCGGCGCCACGGTCAACGCCTACAAGAAGCAGCTCTCGGCCGACGCGCCGAAATGGGCGACCCGCAAGTCGAGCCAGGAAGCGCTCGAGGTCATCACGCCGCTGGTGGAGACCATGATCGGCGGCTCGGCCGACCTGACCGGCTCGAACAACACCAAGACGGCCTGCATGGACCCGGTCCAGGCCGGTGCGTTCGGCGGGCGGTATATGTATTACGGTGTGCGCGAGCATGGCATGGCCGCGGCGATGAACGGCATGGCCCTGCACGGCGGCTTTATCCCCTACTCCGGCACCTTCCTAACCTTCACCGACTACTGCCGGCCGTCGATCCGGCTGTCCGCGCTCATGGGGCTCCGGGTGATCTACGTGATGACCCATGATTCCATCGGCCTCGGCGAGGACGGGCCCACCCACCAACCGATCGAGCATTTCGCGAGCCTGCGCGCGATGCCGAACGTCAACGTGTACCGGCCCGCCGACGCGGTCGAGACGGCGGAGTGCTGGACGCTGGCGCTCGAGAGCACGAACACCCCGTCGATCCTGGCGCTAACCCGCCAGGGTTTGCCGACGGTGCGCACGGAACACACTGACGAGAATCTCTGCGCGCGCGGCGCCTATGTGCTCGCCCCGGCCGACGGGACGCGCGCGGCGACGATCCTCGCCAGCGGCTCGGAGGTCGAGATCGCGCTCGCGGCGCGCGACGCGCTCCAGGGCGACGGCATCCCCACGGCCGTGGTCTCGATGCCCTGCTGGGAGCTGTTCGACGCGCAGGACGCAGCCTACCGCGCCGAGGTGCTCGGCGACGCGCCCCGCGTCGCGGTCGAGGCGGGCGTCCCCTTCGGCTGGTCGCGCTACGTCTTGGACGAGGAAAACGTGGTCGGCATGCGCAGCTTCGGCGCATCGGCGCCGGCACTGCAGGTCTATGAACATTTCGGCATCACCGCGGGCGCGGTTGCCGATCGCGTACGGGAAGCCATGTCCTGACCACGGGACGGGCGCACAAAAGTCAGGCGATGGCCTGAGCGATCAAGATTGAGGAGAAAGTGATGGCGGTTCGGGTAGCAATCAACGGTTTCGGGCGCATTGGACGCCTGGTCTTGCGGGCGGCGTATGAGTCGGGACGCAAGGACATCGCCTTCGTGGCCATCAACGATCTCGGCTCGGTCGACGCGAACGCGCATCTGCTGCAGTACGATTCGATCCACGGCCGCTTTCCGGGCGCCGTGAAGGCCGGCAAGTCCTCGATCAGCCTCGGCGCGAAGTCCACCATCGGCCGCTCGATCAAGGTCTTCTCCGAGCGCAACCCGGCGGACCTGCCCTGGAGCGACCTAGGCATCGACGTGGTGCTCGAATGCACCGGCATCTTCACCTCCAAGGAATCCGCCAGCGCCCATATCGACGCTGGCGCGAAGAAGGTGCTGATCTCGGCTCCGGCCACGAACGCCGACCTGACCGTCGTCCAGGGCGTGAACGACAAGAAGCTGCGCAAGTCGCACACGGTCGTCTCCAACGCGTCGTGCACGACCAACTGCCTCTCGCCGGTCGCCGCGGTCCTGGACAGGACCGTCGGCATCAAGCACGGCTTCATGACCACCGTCCACGCCTACACCGGCGACCAGCCCGTGCAGGACACGCTCCACAAGGACCTGCACCGCTCCCGCGCGGCAGCCATGTCGATCATCCCGACCTCGACCGGCGCGGCCCGCGCGGTCGGCCTGGTCTTGCCGGAGCTCGCCGGCAAGCTCGACGGCACAGCGGTGCGCGTGCCGACCGCGAATGTGTCGATGGTCGATCTCGTTATCGAGGCGAAGAAGGCGACCAGCGCCGAGGCGATCAACGCGGCGATTATCAAGGCCGCCGAAAAGGGCCCGCTCAAGGGCATCCTCACGGTGAACGACGCGCCGCTGGTCTCGTCCGACTTCAACCACGATCCGGCGAGCTCGGTCTTCGACCTGACGCAGACGCAGGTGACCGACGGACGCATGGTCCGCGTGCTGAGCTGGTACGACAACGAGTGGGGCTTCTCGAACCGGATGAGCGACACCGCGGTCCAGATGGGCCGGCTCGGCTAGCCTCTCCAATCGGCCGGTCCACCGGTCCCAAGCAACGCGAAACCCACATGTTCCAAACGGGAATATGTGGGTTTCTTTTTTTCATCCGTTATTTCTGGAAAAAACCATCTCTATATCCGGGATGTGGCCGACACCGCTCGTGATGTGCACATCGGCACGCCATATACGATCGATTTCCTCCCTGAAACGATGACTTCCTCGGCCCGGGTTCAGCCCAGGCCTTTTCTGTTCGTGAGTTCCGAAAGCCGATTAGTCGGCCGCTGTGCCGAGCGGACGTTCCTTGAAGTGGTCCGCCAGGAAATCAACGAAGGCGCGAACCTTGGCCGAAAGATGGCGGCCCGGCGGATAGATCACGTGGACAGACGGCTCCGGCTGCGCGTATTCCTCGAGTACCTCGACCAGGCGCCCGGCCTCGAGATCTGGGCCCACCATCCAGGTCGGTAGATTCACCACCCCGAGCCCCTCGACGGCGGCTTCCAGCAGCGCCTCGCCGTTGTTCGACGCGAGGTTCCCCGTCGCCTGGATCACGTGCTGCTTGCCCTTCGTGTCGGTCATGCGCCACGTGTTGCCGCTCGACAGGTAGGAGTAGGACAGGCAGTTATGGGCCCGCAGGTCCTCTGGCTTTTTCGGCGTACCGTGCTTCGCCCAGTAGTCCGGGGTAGCGGCGACCACGCGGCGCGCCTCGGCGAGCTTGCGGGCGATCAGGCTCGAATCCTTGAGTTCACCGACGCGGATCAGCATGTCTGCCCCCTCGGCGATCGGATCCACGAACTGATCGGACATCGACAGTTCCATCGAGACATGCGGATGGCGCTCGAGGAATCTGCCCAGGATCGGGACGATGTGCCGGCGTCCGAACACCACCGGCATGTTCACCCGCAGGGCGCCACGAGGTTCCGTGTTGAGCGCGGTGACGGCCGCCTCGGCCTCCCGGATATCGGCCAGGATTTGCTGGCACCGCTCGTAATAGGCGCGCCCCTCCTCGGTCGGCGCCAACTGGCGTGTAGTCCGGTTGAACAGCCGTGCGCCGAGCCGGTCCTCCAGCCGTGAAATCTGCTTGCTCACCGCAGACGGCGTCAGGTTCATCGACCGCGCCGTCGCTGAAAAACTGCCGGATTCGACGGCTTTCACGAAAAGCTCCATCGACGTCAGCGTATCCATTCCATCTACCTATATGTTCCAGATCGGCACAATTCTTGTAAAGTCATCTGGCGTCCACGACAATGCGTCATGAACTTAAAAACCCGAATAAACTTGCGGAATTTCTACAGGCGAGCACCTGCGCCCCGCGTTAACGCTCCGACTCCAGGTAATTTTCACTCATGACCAGACCGCCACCGGACACGGATCCCGCGCGGATCGTCGTTCACGGCTACGACCATGCGGTCGCGGCGCTCGAGGCCGCGCGCAGGGCCGGCGCACCCGTCACGATCCTCAGCGCGCCCGGTGCTGCGCGTTCTTGCGGCCCAGCATGGTGGCGCGAACTCGCCGCTCAGGCCGGCGCGGCCGTGCCGGACGCGGAGGCGGAATGGATTCTCGACTGCGCGGACGAGGCCGGCACCGCGCTGGCGGCGCTGCGCGAGGGGGTGACCCATATCGCCCTCGAATGCGAACCGGCGGTTCGCGCCCGGGTGTGCGAGATCGCGGCACAGACCGGCGCGGTACTCGCGAGTGCCGGCCGCGCGGAGGCGCTCGATCTTGCCGGGTCAAACAATCCACAGCGTGACTGCGCGAACTACCTGTCCGGGCACCCCGGCGCCGTTGCAAAACCCGGCGCCCTCGGCTAATTCACATGTGTTCAAAGTCCCGCCCGTGACCTGGCCGCGCGGCGCGTTGGATCGGCCCCGACAACGGCATAGAAAACGGGAAACAGCGACATGAAAGTCACGCAGCGCGTCCGGAAGATTCTCTCCTGGTACGAGAGCGACAACCCCGGCACGAAAACCAATCTCGCGCGCATTCTGATGACCGGCAAACTGGCCGGAACCGGCAAGATGGTCATCCTGCCGGTGGACCAGGGTTGGGAGCACGGCCCGGCCCGCAGCTTCGCGCCGAACCCACCGGCCTACGACCCGCACTATTTCCCTCAGCTCGCCATCGACGCCGGCCTGAACGCCTACGCTGCCCCGCTGGGCCAGATCGAGGCGGCCGCCGACAGCTATGCCGGCTCGGTCCCGCTGATCCTCAAGATGAACTCGTCCAACTCGCATGCGACCAGCAAGGACCAGGCGATCACCGCCTCGGTCGGCGACGCGCTGCGCCTCGGCTGCGCCGCGGTGGGCTTCACGATTTATCCCGGCTCCGACGATGCCTTCGAGATGATCGAGGAGATTCGCGAGATTTCCGAGGAGGCGAAGGCCTTCGGCCTCGCCACCGTCATCTGGTCCTATCCGCGCGGCGGCAACCTCTCCAGGGAGGGCGAGACCGCCATCGACGTGACGGCCTACGCGGCGCATATGGCCGCCCAGCTCGGCGCAAATATCATCAAGGTGAAGCCGCCGACCGATCACATCGAAAACAGTGACGCTAAAAAGGTGTACGACGCGCAGAAGATCAACATCGCGAGCCTCGAGGCGCGCATCGCCCATGTCATGGAGAGCTCCTTCGGCGGCCGCCGCCTGGTGGTGTTCTCCGGCGGCGCGGCGAAGGGCACCGAGGAGGTCTATGCCGAAATCCGCCAGCTTCGTGATGGCGGCGCGAACGGCTCGATCATCGGCCGCAACTCCTTCCAGCGGTCCCGCGAGGACGCGCTCGAGCTTCTCCGCAACATCATCAATATCTACCAGGGCAAGTTCTGAGCCCGATCGCGACAGACGCGGCTGGCGACGCGGCCCGCTGCCGGCTCTACCTGATCAGCCCGCCCGATCTCGGCGGCGACCGTCTCCGGGCGTTCGCCGACGCGCTCTCGGCGGCGCTCGACGCAGACGATGTCGCCTGCCTGCAACTTCGCCTGAAAGGCCCGGATGAATCACCGGTCGCGGACGACGAGATCCGGCGGGCCGCCACCGCGCTCCTGCCGATCACCCGGAAACATGACGTCGCCTTCGTGCTGAACGACCGGCCGGACCTGGCGGCAGAACTCGGATGCGACGGGGTGCATGTGGGACAGGACGACGCGTCCTACGACGACGCGCGCCGCGCCATGGGGACGGATGCCATCGTCGGCGTGACCTGTCACGATTCCCGCCATCTCGCGCTCGAGGCGGCGGAGGCCGGCGCGGACTATGTGGCCTTCGGCGCGTTCTACGACACCGGCACCAAGACGCCAAAGAGCCGCGCCGGGCGCAACATTCTCACCTGGTGGTCCGACGTCACGGAGGTGCCTTGCGTCGCGATCGGCGGCATCACCACCGACAATTGCGCACCCCTTATCGCGGCGGGCGCGGATTTCCTCGCCGTGTCCGCGGGCGTCTGGAATCACCCCGAGGGCCCGGCGGCCGCTGTGCGCACGTTCAACGCCGCCTGCGACTAGAGCCCCGGCCGGGCTGGAAAAGGCCGCCCGCACCTGCTAGAGACGCGCCGCAGCACCCCGGCGCGAAGGCGCGGGCCCGCGAAGTGACAACCCCACAGGCGAAGACCATGAAGATCGACGGCAACGAAATTCGACCCGGCAACGTGATCGAACACCAGAACCGGCTCTGGCGCGCAGTGAAGACCCAGCATGTGAAGCCGGGCAAGGGCGGCGCTTTCCTGCAGGTCGAGCTCAGGGACATCCGCGACGGCACCAAGCTCAACGAGCGCTTCCGCTCTTCGGAATCAGTCGAGCGCGTCCGGCTGGACCAGAAGGAGTACCAGTATCTGTTCAGCGACGGCACGTCCCACACCTTCATGAACCAGGAAAACTACGAGCAGGTGACCCTGAGCGAGGACGTGATCGATCCCGACCAGTCGCGGTTCCTGCAGGACGGCATAGTCGTCCAGATTGAGTTCTACGAAGAGGAGCCGATCGGCGTCGAGCTGCCCGAACGTGTCACCCTTGAGGTCGTCGAGGCGGACCCGGTGGTCAAGGGGCAGACGGCGACGTCGTCCTACAAGCCGGCGATGCTCGAGAACGGCGTGCGCATCCAGGTGCCGCCGCACATCGAGGCGGGCACGGCCGTGGTTGTGTCCACCGCCGATGCGACCTATGTCGAGCGCGCGCGCGGCTGACGCATGCGACCGGCGATCATCAATGTGATGGACAGGGCGGCCCGCCGGGCGGGCCGCGTTCTTTCGCGCGACTTCGGAGAGGTCGAGCAGCTCCAGGCCTCGCGCAAGGGCGCGGCCGACTTCGTGACCGCCGCTGATCGCCGGGCCGAGGAGACGGCGCGCTACGAGCTGGAGAAGGCGCGCCCCACCTTCGGCTTCCTCGGCGAGGAAGGCGGCACCCGGTCCGAGGGTGACGGGGTCCACCGCTGGATCGTCGATCCCCTCGACGGCACCACCAATTTTCTGCACGGCCTGCCGCAGTTCGCCATCTCGATCGCGCTCGAGGAGCGCGGCCAGATCGTCGCCGGCATCGTGTACCACCCGCTCACCGACGAGCTGTTCTGGGCGGAGCGCGGCACGGGCGCCTATCTGAACGACGCCCGCCTGCGGGTCTCGGCGCGCCAGCACATGTCCGAGTCTTTGATAGCCACCGGGATGCCGTTCCTGGGCCACGGCGACCAAGACCGCTACCTGGCGACCCTGCGCGGGGTGATGGGCGAGGTGGCCGGCATTCGCCGCTACGGCTCCGCGGCCCTCGACCTGGCCTATCTTGCGGCGGGGCGCTTCGACGGGTTCTGGGAGTTCGATCTCAACATCTGGGACATCGCGGCGGGCATATTGATCGTCCGTGAGGCGGGCGGCTTCGTCAGCGATATCGCCGGGCGCGACAGCATGCTGGTCACCGGCGAGGTCGTCGCCGGCAACGACCGCATCCACGAAAAACTGCGCAAATGCCTGCGCGAGGCCGATCCCGGCCCGACACCCAGCGCTGCGGCAGGCTGAACTCAATACTTCGACCCAGTTGTCGGTTTCGGCCCCGTTACGGTATGGTCTCACCCGAGATTCGAGGCCCTCGGGGCTCGACCGATCAATAACGGGTCCGGCGAAATGACACGGCAACATCCCAAAACGGCACTGCGGGGTATTCGCGGCACGCTGACGGCATCGGCCGTCGCCATAATGACCGGATTGCTCCTCTCGGTACCGGCGGACGCCCAGCAGCGTGCCCTCGGCAGCACCAACGGTGTGGTCGTCGATCTCAGTGTGCTCGGCGGTGGCGGTGCACCCGCACGGTTCCTCGGTGGAACCGGCCCCGCGATCGTTTCAAACGACGGGTTTACGCTGTTCCCGCCGGCACAGAAGCCGGTCTCGCGCCTGGAAGGCCCACTCGCGAACCGCGGCATTGCGCTCACCGCACCGACCGCGCGCTCCGCGCCGCCTGTGAGGCCGGCCAGCACCGCGCCTGTGACGGCACCCGCCGCCGCGCCGAAGCCGCCTGCCGCGGCAGAACCCGCACCCGCGATGGCCGCCGCGACGGCACCGGAAGTCACACCGCCGCCGGCACCCGCCGCGCCGACATCGACACCGTTGGCGGATTCCCCGCCGCCGCCGGCCCAGACGGCCGCGGTCCCGCCCGTGTCCGTTTCGGACGGCGACGAGACGCGCATCATCTTCGATGCGGGTTCGGCGAACCTGACCGACGTGGCGAAGGCGGAACTCGATGCCCTCGCCCGCACGCTCAAAAGCAATTCCGGCGTCCGCGTCCAGCTCCAGGCCTATGCCACGGGAACGGACGAATCCGCGCCGGATGCCCGGCGTCTGTCCCTGTCGCGCGCGCTCAAGGTCCGCTCGTACCTCATCGACCAGGGCGTCCGCAGCACCCGGATGGATGTCCGGGCGCTCGGCGTCAAGGCGGAGGGCGGCCCCGCCGACCGCGTCGACGCGGTCATCGTTCGGAGATAGCGGGACTCAACGTCTTCGCCCTAAAGTCGTCATATAGGCATGGTAGTGTCATGCTGACGCGCGATGATGTCTGCTTGCGGCAGAGAGCTGGCGCTTGACAGCGTGCCATGTACCAACCGCCGCCGGCGCAACCGGGTAGACAAGCCATGACGAACCCACGCACCTACCTCACCCGCATGGGCATATTCCTCGCCCTCGCCGTCGTCGCGGCAGGGGTGCTTCACCCTCAGCTCATCGATGCGTTCATCGCGAACCCGGCGATCAACGGCATCATCATCCTGGTGCTGGCATTAGGCCTCATCTTCGTCTTCCGGCAGGTCCTGATGCTCCGTCGGGAGGTCACCTGGATTCAGAGCTACCGCAGCCAGCAGCCGGGGGGCGCCGTCGCCGATCCGCCGCGCCTGCTCGCGCCGATGGCCGCCATGATCGGCGACCGCCAGGGCCAGCTTCGGCTGAACACCACGTCCCTGCGCTCGATCCTCGACGGCATCAGCGCCCGGCTCGACGAATCCCGCGACATCTCGCGCTACATGATCGGGCTTCTGATCTTCCTCGGCCTTCTGGGAACCTTCTGGGGCCTGTTGCAGACCGTCGGCTCCGTCGCCTCGGTCATCGCTGGCCTCCAGGTGGACGGCGGCGACACGACCCGCATCTTCAGCGACCTGAAATCCGGCCTCGAAGCGCCGCTGTCCGGCATGGGAACGGCCTTCAGCTCGTCCCTGTTCGGCCTCGCCGGCTCGCTGCTGCTGGGCTTCCTCGACCTGCAGGCGAGCGCCGCCCAGAACCGTTTCTACAACGATCTCGAGGACTGGCTGGCAAGCGCGACCCGCGTCTCCAGCGGCGGCCCGCTGAGCGCGGCCGAGGGCGACCAGTCGGTTCCGGCCTACATCCAGGCGCTGCTCGAAACGACGGCGGATTCCCTAGACAACCTGCAACGCACAGTCGCCCAGGCCGAGACCTCGCGCAGCCATGGCGACCAGAGCCTGCAGATGCTGACAGAGCGGCTCTCGACGATGACCGACCAGATGCGCACCGAGCAGGAGCTCATGGTGCGCCTGGCCGAGAACCAGGCCGAGCTCCGCCCGGTGCTCCAGCGCCTTGCTGAACCGCGCCAGGCCGAGGGGTTTGACGACGCCACGCGCATCCATATCCGCAACATAGACAGCTACATGGCGCGCCTCCTCGAAGACCAAGTCAACGGGCGCAACCAGATGGTCCAGGAACTACGCTCCGAGATCCGGCTTCTGGCCCGCACTATCGCCGCGGCACTCGCCGAAGGCGAAGACCTCTAGCGGCCGGCACCGTGCCCGGATTCTCGTCCCGGCGCCGGCAATCGGCCGTCAACTACTGGCCGGGTTTTGTCGATGCGCTCGCCGCGCTCCTGGTCGTGGTAGTGTTCCTCATCATGGTCTTCGCGCTGGCACAGTTCTTCCTGTCCGACGCGCTGTCGGGCCGGGACGACGCGCTCTCGAAGCTCAACCGCCAGGTCAACGAACTGGCCCGCATGCTCGACCTCGAGCGTTCGGCGAACACCGAGCTCAGGCTCTCTGCCTCACAGCTTTCCGCGCAGCTCCAGAGCTCCATCTCCGAGCGCGACCTGCTGGTTGACCGCCTGTCGATCGTCGAGCAGGAACTCGATTCCGAACGCCGCACGAGCGCGGCGGAACTCGATGCGCTGCGCGCACGGATCGCCGAGGACCGCGAGACGATCGAGAGCCAGCGCCTTGACCTGGCCGGGCTCGAGGCCGACATTTCGGACCGTGAGAGCCGCCTGACCGCGCTCACCGAGCGGGCCGAGACCGCCGAAACGTCCTTCTCCGAACAGCGAGAGATTTCCGAACGCGCCCAGCGGCAGGTGGCGCTGCTGAACCAGCAACTTGCCGCGCTCCGCCGCCAGCTCGCCGCCCTCAACGAGGCGCTGGAGGCGTCGGAGGCGAAGAACCAGGAACAGGAGGTCCAGATCGTCAATCTGGGCAAGCGCCTCAACGAGGCGCTCGCGACCAAGGTGCAGGAGCTGGCGCGCTACCGCTCGGAGTTCTTCGGCCGCCTGCGCGAGGTCCTCGGCGACCGCACCGACATCCGCATCGAGGGCGACCGCTTCGTGTTCCAGTCCGAGGTGCTGTTCGGCTCGGGCCAGGCCGTGCTTAACCCCGAGGGCGAGGGGCAGCTACAGCAGCTGGCGCAGACGCTGGTGCAGATCGCCGCCGAGATCCCCGCCGACATCGAGTGGATTCTCCGGGTGGACGGCCACACGGACGAGCGCCCCATCAGCACCGCCCGCTTCCCGTCGAACTGGGAACTGTCCGCAGCGCGCGCCATCTCCGTGGTCAAGTTCCTGGTCAGCGCCGGTATCCCGGCCGAGAACCTGGTCGCCGCCGGGTTCGGCGAGTTCCAGCCGATCGACGCGGGCGCCGACGAGATCGCCTACCGCCGCAACCGCCGGATCGAGTTCAAGCTCGACCAGCGCTGACGCGCATCACTGCGCGGCGA
>JAYPRP010000019.1:26617-34176 GCA_038132575.1 Rhodospirillaceae bacterium | reverse complement strand
CGGCCGTGCGCGATTTCTTTGCCGCCGAGCAGCCCGACTATGTGCTGGACGCTGCGGCCATCGTCGGCGGAATTCTGGCCAACGACCAGTATCCGGCGGACTTCATCGCCGGCAACCTACAGATCCAGACCAACCTGATCGACACCGCCTACCGCAGCGGCGTGAAGAAGATGCTGTTTCTCGGCTCGACCTGCATCATGCCGCGTGATGCGCCGCAGCCGATGAAGGAAGACTACATGCTCACGGGGCCGCTGGAAGAGACCAACCAGTGGTACGCCGTCGCCAAGATTGCCGGCATCAAGATGTGCCAGGCCTACCGCCGCCAGTACGGCTTCGACGCGATCAGCGTGCAGCCGACCAACCTGTTCGGAATCGGCGATAACTTCGACTACGAAACATCCCACATGGCCCCGGCGATGATCCGACGCATGCACGAGGCGAAGCTGGCGGGGGCCGAGAGCGTCCTGATCTGGGGCACCGGCAAACCCCGGCGCGAGATCATGTTCGCCGACGACATGGCGGACGCCTGCGTCTACTTGATGCAGACCTACTCCGACGAACCCTTCGTCAATATCGGGACGGGCGAGGACATCTCGATCGCCGAGTTCGCGGCCCTCGTCGCCGACGTCGTCGGGTACAAGGGGTCGTTCGACTACGATACGTCACGGCCCGACGGGACGCCGCGCAAGCTGGTTGACGTTACGCGCCTCCGGGAACTCGGCTGGACGTCGAAGATCAGCCTGGGCGAGGGCGTGGAACGGACCTACGCCTGGTATCTCGAGAACGCGGACAATCTGCGGACGCTCAGCGCCGACAACCTGTCCCAGTGAACGTTCCGCGCTAGGACGACGCGCCGCCCGCGCCCGTCGGGCAGTAAGCCGCACCGACAACCGGCGTGTCCCTGCCGTCCTGCACGAGGATCGCGCAACCCTGGCCATCCCCGAGCTTCAGGTCGGTGACACTGATAGCGGTCGACTTGCCATCCCATTCGCCGATATGCCGGACCTCGCGGACGATGTTGTGATTGGTCAGGGTCTTGCCGTGATTTTCGCCGCGCAGGACCTTCGTCGTCACCTCGCGAACGAAGGTCACGAGCCAGACATCGGCCTTCGCGCCGGCGACATCGCCGACGTTGACCGTGACCCCGCCGTCCGCCGCCACTTCGACGGCAACACGCGGCTGATCGTCCCGGCGCACCTGCGTGATCAGGTTCTGTACTTCGCGGCGTCGCGAACCGACAGCCTCGCTGCGGCCGTCGATCACCATCTGCGGCGTATAGACACTGCGGGTGTTCCGAATTTCAGCGTTGTAGGCGCGCTGCCGCTCCGTCATCTCGGGCGAGGAAAACACGTCCTTCCAGCGGCCATGGCGGCCATAGTTCAGGCGGTCCCAGTAATCGACGTGGTATTCGAGCGCGAGGATATTCTCATCCTCCGCCAGTTCGCCGAGATAGGCCTCCGCGGGTGGGCAGGAATAACAGCTCTGAGATGTGAAGAGCTCGACGACCGTCAGCGGCTTGTCGGCGGCGATCGCCGGCCCCTGGATGTGCAGTGCGGCCGCCAGAACCAGTCCTCCGACAGCGACTCGAATGGCCCTCATTTCGTCTCTCCCAACACGTTGGAAATGTCGAACACACATGCACGTTAACAGCCTCGGTCACGGTTTATTCCGCCCGTCGCATCAGATTGCGAAAGTTTCCTGCGATCCGTTCACGTTCACGTGATCATTTCCGGTTTTTGATGGCTATGCAGTGGGTTAACGGGTTTCGTGGCGTTGCTGTTCCGGCGCAATGCCGCGTGGCGGCGTCACGTTCAAGGGAACCGGGAGAAACATATGTTCACCGTTCACAAACTATCCAGGATCGGCCTGTTCGCCGGCGCGGCCCTCGCGCTCGCCGTCGCGTTCACGTCGTTCAACAGCAGCGATGTGGCGGCCGACAATCACGCCGACCGCAACGCCGCGATGAAATCGCTGGGCGGTGCCATGAAGGCGCTGGGCGCGGCCGTCGCCGCCGGCAACAACGCGGATGCACAGGCCGCCGCGATGAAGATCAGCGCGGCCGCCGCCGAAATTTCCGCCCGGTTCAAGGACGGCAAGCCGGGTGCGAACCGTGCCAAGCCGGAAATCTGGACCAACTTCGCCGACTTCACGGCCAAGGCCAACGCCTTGAAGGCCGCGGCCGACGGCGTGGCCGCCGATGCGGCCGCCGGCAAGCTTGGCTCCGACCCCAAGGCTGTCGTCGGCAAGATCGGCGCCACCTGCGGCGCCTGCCACAAGGCTTACCGGGGCCCGAAGGTCTAGCGCCAATCCAAGATCAGTGCCGAAGATCGCCCGGCTCTGCCGGGCGATTTTTTTTGCTAGGATCGAGATATGAGCCACCTGATCAGGACGCTGACGCTGCTGGCCGCAGTGACCGTCGCCACCCCGGTGATCGCCCAGTCCGGCGACGCCGAGCGCGGCGCGTATATGCTGGTCGCGGCGGGTTGCGTCGCGTGCCACACGGTTCTCAATGATGGTGCATTCCTCGCCGGGGGGCGCGAACTCAAGACGGACTTCGGCTCCTTCTTCACGCCGAACATCACGCCCGACCCCGAGACCGGCATCGGCAACTGGAGCGACGAGGACTTCATCCGCGCGATGAAGAAGGGCGTCTCGCCCGACGGCGGCCGTTACTATCCGACCTTTCCCTACACCTCCTATACGCGCATGACCCGGCAGGACATGCTGGACCTCAAGGCCTATCTCGACACGGTCCTGCCCGTGCGAAATGCCGTACCAGACCACGACCTGGCGTTCCCGTTCGGGATCCGCGCCAGCATGATAGGCTGGCAACTCCTGTTCTTCGACGACACGCCCTTCGAAGCCGACACGACCAAAAGCGACGCCTGGAACCGTGGCGCATATCTGGTGAACGGTCCGGGGCACTGCGGCGAATGTCACACGCCGCGCAACCTGCTCGGGGTGGTGGACTCCGGCCGGCCGCTCGCCGGCAACGCGAACGGGCCCGAGGGCGATGCAGTGCCGAACATCACCCCGCATTCCAGCGGGATTGGTGGCTGGAGCGAGGACGATATCGTCTCGATGCTCGAGGTCGGCCTGTTGCCCGACGGCGACTTCGCCGGCGGCGCCATGACCGACGTTATCGAGGAGAGCACGAGCAAGCTTTCAGAGGATGACCGGAAGGCCATCGCAAGCTATCTGTTGTCGCTGCCACCTTTGGCAGACGCGCAGTGATCCCAACCCAGAGTTTTACGGAGAAACACCATGCCCGCCTATTGGCTCGCACGTTCGAAGATCAACGATCCGGTCGAGTACAAGAAGTACACCGACCACATCCCCGACATCCTGAAGAAGTATAACGGGCGTGTACTGGCGCGCGGCGGCGAGAAGAAGGTGCTCGAGGGTGAGACCCCGTACGAGCGCTTTGTCGTGATCGAGTTCGATTCCCTCGAAGACGCGGAAACCTGCTTCAACTCCCCGGAGTATGTCGAGGCCGCCAAGTTCCGGCGCGTACCGGGCATCGCGCAGAATGAGCTGGTGATCGTCGAGGGCGGCGACGCGACGCCACGCTAGTTCGCGCTCGCGAGCTCCGGAAATAGCCCCTTCAGCCCGTCGCGGGTCGCGGGGCAGACGCCGCGCTCGGTGATCAGGCCGGTGACCAGGCGCGCCGGTGTCACGTCGAATGCGTAGTTGGCAGCCGCAGAACCATCAGGCGTAAGCTGGACCGTTGCGATATTGCCGCTCTGGGTCTTGCCTGTGACGTGCGTGACCTCCTCCGCGCCACGCTCCTCGATCGGGATGTCCCGTACCCCATCAGTAATACTCCAGTCGATCGTCGGAGAGGGCAGCCCGACATAGAACGGCACCCCATTGTCATGCGCGGCGAGCGCCTTGAGGTACGTCCCTATCTTGTTCGCCACATCGCCCGTTGCCGCCGTACGATCTGTACCCGTGATGCAGAGATCAACCAGCCCGTGCTGCATCATGTGTCCGCCGGCATTATCCGCAATTACCGCATGGGAGACCCCATGGCGCCCGAGCTCCCAGGCCGTCAGCGCACCCCCCTGATTGCGCGGGCGAGTCTCGTCGGCCCAGACATGGAGCGGAATGCCGGCATCATGGGCCTTATAGATGGGCGCCAGCGCCGTACCCCAGTCGACGGTCGCCAGCCAGCCGGCGTTACAATGAGTAAGGATATTCACCGGCCCATCGCCGGTGCGGGTCTCGTGGATCGTTCGGATGATCTCGAGACCATGATCACCAATGGCGCTGTTAATCGCGACATCCTCGTCACACACCGCTGCGGCGCGCGCATAGGCGAGTTCGATCCGTGCATCTGCTGCCTCGGGGCGCAGACGTGCAACCATATCGTCGAGCGCCCAGCGGAGGTTCACGGCGGTGGGCCGGGTCGCCATGAGGGTCGTATAAGCATTCTTCAGGCCAGCGTCCGTGCTGTCTTCACGCATCGCGAGCGCGATACCATAGGCCGCAGTCGCGCCGATCAGCGGCGCACCACGAACCAGCATGTCGCGAATGGCATGCGCGGCATCCTCGAGCGATGTGAGGCGGACGATCTCAAAGCAGTGCGGGAGCCGGGTCTGGTCAATAATCTCAACCGTCGCGCGATCGTCGCCTAGCCAAATTGTGCGATAGGGTGTGCCGTCGACTCTCATGCATCACCCACTTTGCGAATGCGGAAGGTGTAAACACCCTCCTGCTCTTCCGTCTCGAGCAACGTGTCCCCCGTTGCTTCGCAAAAATGCGCAAAATCACGCACCGACCCGGGATCCGTCGCCACCACGCGGAGAATGTCGCCGGGCAGCATAGTCTTCAGCGCCTTTTTCGCCTTCAACACGGGGAGCGGACATTTAAGGCCGCTGGTGTCCAGTGTCTGAACATCTTCTTTCGTCATTTTGGCCCCCACTTCAGATTGACCAGTTTTCTAATATACGAATACACTAGTTCGATGGACCCCGAGGTACTTCAGGAAAAAGTCGGACAGGCCAGCCGCCTGCTCAAGTCACTTGCCAACGAACGGCGTCTCCTGATCATGTGTTACCTGAGCGAAGGGGAAAAATCGGTTGGGGAACTCGAGCCGCTGGTCGGGCTTAGTCAGTCAGCACTATCCCAACATCTAGCTCGACTGCGTCGCGAACATCTCGTGACGACGCGCCGCGAGTCCCAGATGATCTTCTACTCGATCTCAAGCGAGGAAGTACAAACGGTGCTGGGCACCCTCTACGAGCTCTACTGCGCCGAAGCCCAAGACGATTCCTCTCGGCCAAAATGAGCGCTGATGCCCGAAGGATATGTCGTTCATGAGTGACGAAACCTCGCAGGTTTCGATGCTTTCAGTCACCGAGGCGCGAGCCCGCATTTCGGACGGGACGGCTTATGTGGTGGATGTGCGAGAACCTCACGAAAACGCGCAAATGCGACTCGCGGGCTCACATCTTGTTCCGCTTTCCATTTTCGATGCGTCTCGGATCACGCCGGAAGACGGGCGGGACTTGATACTCCATTGCCGTATTGGACAGCGGTGCGGCGTGGCGGCGAACCAGCTTCTTGCGGCGGGATATCCGGGCCGCATCTTCCGGATGACCGGTGGCATTCTCGAATGGATAGCGGCGGACTTTCCGGTTGAGACGGGCTGACGGACCAGCCGCGGCGCGAACACTATGACCATTTACCTCCCCATCGCCGAAATGTCGGTCGACGTTTTTCTCATCCTCTTGATGGGTGGCGGCGTCGGGTTCCTGTCCGGCCTGTTCGGGATCGGCGGCGGTTTTCTAATGACACCACTCCTGATCTTCATAGGCATCACCCCCGCCGTGGCGGTCGCGACAGAGGCGAACCAGATCGTCGCAGCCTCGGTCTCCGGCGTTCTCGCGCACATGCGCCGGCGCAACGTCGATTTCAAGATGGGAGCGGTGCTGACAGCCGGGGGTTTCGCAGGCTCCGGCGTAGGCGTCTGGATTTTCACCTTCCTGCGCGAGATCGGCCAGGTCGATCTTCTCGTCCAGCTCAGCTACGTCCTATTCCTCGGCATCGTCGGTTTCCTGATGTTGTTCGAGAGCGCGCGCGCCATACTTCGCAGCCGGTCGGGGACGGCAACCCGCGGTAAGCTCCACCAGCACACATGGCTGCACGGCCTCCCCTTCAAGATGCGGTTCCGCCGCTCGCGGCTCTATATCAGCGCGTTACTGCCGCTCGGCATCGGGTTCTTCGTTGGTATACTTGCCGCGATCATGGGCGTCGGCGGCGGTTTTCTCATGGTGCCGGCGATGATCTACCTGCTCGGCATGCCGACATCCGTCGTGGTCGGGACGTCGCTGTTCCAGATCATCTTCGTGACCGCCAACGTCACCTTTCTGCAGGCGGTCAACAACCAGACCGTCGATGTGGTTCTTGCGCTCCTGCTGCTGACCGGTGCCGTGATCGGCGCACAGCTGGGCACGAAGGCCACTGGCAAACTTCGGGGCGAGGAGTTGCGCGGCCTGCTCGCCCTCTTGGTGCTGGGGGTGTGCGCGAAAATCGGCATTGATCTCATCAAGACACCGGAAGATATCTATTCCATCAGCGAAACGCCGGGGTTCGGACTATGACCGGCGCAATTACAGGTCACGCCGCCCTTCGCGCCGCCCTGCTCGTCGCCGCGGCCCTTGTTCTGCTGCAGATTCCGGCAGACGCGGCACGCGACGACGCGCTCGCGATCGACCTGAGTGAAGACCTGATAGGCATCAGCACCAGCTTCAGTGGCGCCGACGTCCTGCTATTCGGTGCCACGGAAGGGGTGGGCGACGTCGTCGTCGTCATTCGCTCACCGGATAGCCAGGTGATCGTGCGCCGGAAGGACCGGGTGGCGGGCATCTGGGTTAATGCCGAGGAGCTGGTGTTCGACGACGCGCCCGGCTTTTATCACATCGCCGCCTCCGCGCCCCTCGACGATCTCCTGCCCCAGCCGGTCCTCGACGCCAATCAGATCGGAACCGACCATATCGCCTTCAGTCCGCACTTTCCGCTCACCGTCGAGCAGGAGAACGCGTTTCGCGAGGCGCTGGTCCGCAACAAGCGACGAAGCGGCCTCTACACCGACGGGCTGGAGCGCGTCGATTTCCGGGGAAACCGGCTCTTCCGCACACGTGTCGCACTGCCGGCGAATGTCCCGACCGGTGACTACCGGGTGACTGTCTACCTGGTGGACGATCGTGAGATCATCGGAACCTCGCAATCCACCCTGCAGGTTCGCAAGGTGGGCTTCGAGGCCAAGATCACAGAGTTTGCGTTCGAACAGGCACCGATCTACGGATTGATCGCCATTGTCATCGCATTGATTGCCGGCTGGTTCGCCGGCTTCGTGTTCCGTAAGGTCTGACCGCCATGTCTGATATTACAGCCCCCGACGGCACCGAGGGTTCCGACAACAGCGGTTCGGATCGCGCCGCCGTGTTTCTCGTCGTCGTCGACAATTCGCCCGAGATGGGGGTGGCGCTCCGGTGGGCAAGCCTGCGCGCCCCCCCCCCCCGCGGGCCCCGGGGGGGCGGGTGCGGGTTGCCCCG
>JAYPRP010000019.1:0-26607 GCA_038132575.1 Rhodospirillaceae bacterium | reverse complement strand
GGCGCTCCGGTGGGCTAGCCTGGGCGCCGGCTGGTCCGGCGGGCGCGTCGGTCTCGTACGGGTAATCCGCGGGGCCGACTTCCAGCACTGGGCAGCCGTCGGCAACCTCATGCAGGTCGAGGCGCGAGAGGAGGCCGAGCAGCTTTTGCAAGAGCATGCGGCCGAAGTGTTCCGGCTGAATGGCGGAATGCCGATCCTCTACCTGATCGAAGGCGAGCCGAAGGCGGCAATCGTCGATCTCATCGAGGAAGAGAAGGACATACGCATCCTGGTGCTCGCGTCATCGACCGGACGCCGAGGCCCCGGACCGCTGATCAACCATCTCACCAAAAAAGCCCTCGCTCAGCTTCGAATACCCGTTACGATCGTTCCGGGCGGACTGACCGATCAACAGATTGACGCCCTGGTATAAGCCTTTACACATGCCCGATGACATTCGCCGCGACGACCGCTACGAGACGGTCGAGACGTCCCCCGCCGTATCCGACGAGGTCAAGTCCACGACCTGTTACATGTGCGCATGCCGGTGCGGGATCAACGTGCACCTCAAGGATGGCTCGATCCGCTATATCGAGGGCAATCGCGATCACCCGGTCAACAAGGGTGTGCTCTGCGCCAAGGGTTCCGCGGGAATCATGCAGCACTACTCGCCCGCGCGCCTGTCCCGGCCGCTGCGCCGAGTCGGACCGCGCGGATCAGGGGAGTTCGAGCCCATCAGCTGGGACGAGGCCCTGGAGACCGCGACCGACTGGCTGTCGAACGTGCGCCGGCGCGACCCGCGCAAGCTTGCCTTCTTCACAGGCCGCGACCAGAGCCAGTCTCTCACCGGCTTCTGGGCCAGCCAGTTCGGAACGCCCAACCATGCCGCCCATGGCGGGTTCTGCTCCGTCAACATGGCAGCCGCGGGGATCTACACGATCGGCGGTTCGTTCTGGGAATTCGGCGAACCGGACTGGGAGAACACGCGCTACTTCTTGATGTTCGGGGTCGCTGAGGACCATGATTCCAACCCGATCAAGATGGGGCTCGGCAAGCTCAAAACCCAGGGAAAGGCGAAGTTCGTCTCGGTCAATCCGGTACGCACCGGCTACTCCGCCATCGCGGACGAATGGGTGGGCATCCGTCCCGGCACTGACGGTCTGTTCGTCATGGCGCTCATCCACGAGCTGATCCGGACCGGAAAGGTCGACCTCGAGTTTCTTGCCCGCTACACGAACGCCCACTGGCTCGTGCGGCGAGCCCCCGGGACTGCGGACGACGGCCTGTTCGTGCGTGGCAGCGACGGCAAGCCGCTCGCCTACGATCGGAATACGGACCAGCTGGTCGATGCCGGCCGAACCGACATTTCCCCGGCCATGCGCGGCGCGTTCCCGCTGCACATGGCGGCGCCGGGCGACGGCGGGAGCAACGACGAAGCCGTGCCGGTCTTCCAGCTCCTGCTCGACCGCTATCTCGACACGAAATATAGCCCTGGCGCCGTCGCCGCACAGACGGGACTGGATGCCGACCGCATCAGACGGATCGCCTCGGAAATGGCGCACGCGGCGTTCGAGCAGGAAATTTCGCTAGACGTGGAATGGACTGACTGGGCCGGGCGCAAGCATGACAAGATCATCGGGCGGCCAGTCTCGATGCATGCCATGCGGGGCATCTCGGCCCACTCCAACGGGTTCCAGACCTGCCGGGCGATCCACGTCCTCCAGATGCTGCTCGGCAGCATCGACTGCCCCGGCGGCTTTCGCTACAAGCCGCCTTTCCCCCGCCCCGCGCCGCCCGGACCGAAACCGGCCGGTAAGCCGCACCAGGTGTCGGCGGGGAACCCAATGGCTGGGCCGCCCCTGGGATTCGTTACCGGACCGGAAGACCTGTTGGTCGACGAGAGCGGCGAAGCGCTTCGCATCGACAAGGCCTACTCCTGGGACGCACCGCTCGCCGCACATGGCTTGATGCACATGGTCATCCGGAACGCGTGGGCGGGAGACCCCTATCCGATCGACGTGCTCTTCATGTTCATGGCGAACATGAGCTGGAACTCGTCGATGAACACGACCGAAACCGCGGAGATGCTCACCGCCACCGATCCGGAAACGGGTGAGTACCGAATTCCGAAGATCATCTACTCGGACGCCTACCAGTCCGAGATGATCGCCTATGCCGACCTGATCCTGCCCGATACCACCTACCTGGAACGCTGGGACTGCATCAGTCTGCTCGACCGGCCCATCTGCAGCGCCGACGGACCGGCCGACGCCATTCGCCAGCCGGTCGTTGCGCCCGATCGCGATGTCCGGCCATTCCAGGACGTGCTGATCGAGCTGGGCGCACGCCTCGGCCTGCCGGCCTTCACCGACGAGACCGGCGGCCCGAAATTCCCGGGCGGCTACCCCGACTATCTGATGCACCATGAGCGGACACCGGGCATCGGGCCGCTGGCCGGCTGGCGGGGCGAGGACGGGGAATCCCATGGCCACGGCGCGCCCAACGACAATCAGCTCGACCGCTATGTGGCAAGCGGCTGCTTCTGGAGCGAGAAATTCGCGCCGGACGAGCGCTACTACAAGCACAGCAACCGCGCGTATCTCGAGAAGGCGGCCTCCATGGGCTGGATCGCCGCGGCGGACCCGATCGTACTGCAGCTCTACAGCGAACCCCTGCAGCGCTTCAAACTCGCAGGCCTCGGCTTCGGCAATATCGTCCCGCCGGTCCGTTATCGCGAGCGTATCGCCGAGGCGTTCGACCCGCTGCCCGTCTGGTATGCGCCCTTCGAAGACTGCCACACCGACGTACAGGCCTACCCGATACATGCACTGACCCAGCGTCCCATGGCGATGTACCATTCCTGGGGCTCGCAGAATGCGTGGCTGCGCCAGATCCATGGCTGGAACAAGCTGTACATGAACCGCAGCAGCGCCGAAGGCCACGGCCTCGCCGACGGCGACAAGGTTCGCGTTGAAAGCCCCTATGGCAGCATCCGGGCAACCATTGCCCTTATGGAAGGCTGCAACGGCGACACCGTGTGGACCTGGAATGCCATCGGCAAAAAGCGCGGCGCCTGGAATCTCGCGCCCGACGCGCCGGAGTCCGAGAAGGGTTTTCTGTTGAACCACCTAATCACGGACCTCCTGCCGCCGAAGGACGGGTACAGGTTCTCCAACACCGACCCGATCACCGGCCAGGCGGCGTGGTTCGACCTGCGGGTTCGGGTGACCCACGACGATGGCGCCGCGACGACCGACGATGCGCTGCGAAGCAGTCATCTGCCGCGCGCGCCCGGTGTCGAACCGGCACCCCGCCGCCTGCGCTTCGGCGCGCGATTCCTGCCGCGCGGAAACTGGCGCCACAATCGAGGGGAGACGGGCGAATGACGAGTCTTCCCGCATCGAACAGCGGCCGCAAACTCGGCCTGGTGATCGACCTCGATATCTGTGTCGGGTGCCATGCCTGCGCCGTGAACTGCAAGGAATGGAACACCGGCGGCCACTCCGCGCCGTTGACGGACGAGAACCCCTATGGCGCCGATCCGCTCGGGGTCTGGTTCAACCGGGTCCACAGCTTCGAGGCAGGCGAAGGTGCCAGCGGACGCACCGTACATTTTCCACGGAGTTGCCTGCACTGCGAGGAGCCGGCCTGCGTCACGGTGTGTCCCACCGGCGCGTCCTATAAGCGCGAGGCCGATGGCATCGTGCTGGTCAACGCGGACAGCTGCATCGGCTGCAAGCTCTGTTCCTGGGCCTGCCCGTACGGCGCACGCGAGTACGACTATGCCGACGGCGTGATGAAGAAATGCACCCTGTGCATCGACCGGATCGAGAATCAGAACCTGCCCGAGGAGGAACGGGTTCCGGCATGTGTGTCGACGTGCCCGGCCTCGGCGCGTCACTTCGGTGATTTCGGAGACCCCGACTCCAATGTGAGCAAGCTGGTCGCGGAGCGCGACGGTTACGAGCTGATGCCGGAGATGGGCATGAAACCGGTCAACCGGTACCTGCCGCCCCGATCCGCGACCCGTCATGATCTGCCAGAAACCTCCACGGAGACCGATGCCGGCGGCACCGGCAGCGTCTTCCTAGACTGGGTCGACCGCATGTTGTCCCGCTAACTCATCGATCGACTTGACCATGAATCCCGCCTATTCCGTCATTTTCTTCACAACCGCCTCCGGCGCCGGATATGGGGCCATTGTGTGGCTCGTCGTGCTCGCTCTCATCGGCATCGCGCCCCTCACGCCGGCGCTCGGACTGTCCGTTTTCGCCATATCGCTTGCCCTGATCACCGCGGGCCTTTTATCGTCTACCTTCCATCTCGGCCATCCTGAACGTGCATGGCGTGCCCTGAGCCAGTGGCGTTCGTCCTGGCTGTCGCGCGAAGGGATCGCGGCCATCGCGACCTACGTCGCGATTCTCGTCTTTGCGGTCGGCTCGCTCCTCTTCGCCGCCCAGAGCTTCATCTGGATATGGGCCGGCATGATCGCTGCCGGGCTTTGCCTCGTGACGGTCGCCTGCACCGGCATGATCTATGCGAGCCTGCGTGCCATCCCCTACTGGTACACGCCGCTCGTGATGCCGCTCTATATCGGATTCTCGCTGTCCACCGGCGCCGTACTACTGATCGCCATCGCGTCCATCTTCTGGGTTACGCCCGGCGTTCTTGCGTGGATCGCGGCGATCGTCACGCTGGCGACCTGGAGCATAAAGATAGTCTATTGGCGCCAGATTGACAGCGCCAGCCCCGTCGCGACCGCGGAAACCGCCACTGGTCTGGGCGACCTCGGCGCGGTCCGGCTGCTCGAATCTCCGCACAGCAGCGAGAATTTCGTGATGCGTGAAATGGGCTACACGATCGCGCGAAAATACGCAAAACGCCTGCGCAGGATCGCCTTGGTCGTCGGCGGCGCATTGACGGCGGCCGGACTTGTTGTCGCCGGCGTCCTACCCGCGCCCCTCGCGACCTTCGCCTCCTTCGCCGCCCTCATCGCGACGGCGGTCGGTACGCTTGTGGAGCGCTGGCTTTTCTTTGCCGAAGCGCGGCATGCCTCGTCGCTCTACTACGGCGCAACGGAGGTCTGAGAAACCGAATGGCGGAAGTCATCTGCGTCGGGATCGCGTACCTCGACTATGTTTTCGAAGGCGATTTCGATCCTTCCGACAACCGAACAATGTTCGCCAACGACTTCAACCAGTATGGTGCGGCATGGCGGCCACGGCGGGCCTCAAATGCGCCAAACCGGGCGGCCGGGGTGCCATTCCCTGCCGGGCCGATATCTGGGAACACCTGGACGCCGCCTGACGCGCGGTTTACCCGGCGAGCGCGGGCGTGCGGATCGGCCCGTCGATCGACTGGCTCACGAACTGCCGCACATACGCGTTGTCGGTCCGGTCGAGGTCGTCCACCGGGCCGGCCCAGACCACGCGACCCTCGTGAAGCATCAGGACGCTGTCCGCGATCCGGCGCACCACCGCCAGGTCGCTGACAACCGAAATCACGCTCGCGCCCAGGTCGTCCACGCGATCGTTGATCAGGTCGCTGATGATGTTGCTCATGATCGGGTCGAGGCCGGCCGTCGGCTCGTCGAGGAACAGGATCTCCGGGTCCGTCGCGATCGCGCGGGCCAGCCCGGCGCGTTTCTGCATCCCGCCCGACAGTTCCGCGGGCGACAGGTCCGCCACATCCGCGGACAAGCCGACCTGTTCGAGCTTCGCGACCGCCGTCTCCCGCGCTGCGGACCGGGCCATGCCCTGCTCGTGCAGCAGCCGGAAGGCGACATTCTCCCAGACCGTCAGGCTGTCGAAGAGCCCCTGCCGCTGGAACAGAACCCCGAAACGCCGCATCCACAGCATGCGTTCCCCCTGCGGCATCCCGACCGTTTCCCGGCAGTCGACCTCGATCGAGCCGGAATCCGGCTCTACGAGCCCGAGAATGGATTTGAGCAGGAGCGACTTGCCACTGCCCGAACCGCCGATCAGCACCAGCGACTGACACGGTTGCAGCAGCAGGTCAACATCGTCGAGGGCGCGCTGCCCGTCGAAGCTGCGGGTGAGCCCCGCAATTCGAATTTTGGCGCCCGCTTCCGCCACCGCTACTGCATCGTCGGCATGATCAGGCTGTGGCCTTCACGCACACCCGACTTCGGCCAGCGCGACGTGACCGCCTTGAGCCGCGTATAGAAGCGGACCCCCTCCATGCCGTGCATGTGCGTATCTCCGAACAGGGACCGCTTCCAACCGCCGAAGCTATGATAGGCGACCGGCACGGGGATCGGCACGTTCACACCGACCATGCCGATCTGCACCCGCTCGGTGAAGTCGCGCGCGACATCGCCGTCCTTCGTAAAGATCGCGGTGCCGTTGCCATACTCGTTGCGGTTCACCAGATCGAGCGCACTCTCATAGTCCTTCACCCGGACCACAGACAGCACAGGGCCGAAGATCTCTTTCTTGTAGACGCTCATATCCTCGGTCACATGGTCGAACAGGGTGCCGCCCATGAAGTAACCATTTTCATAACCCTGCAATTTGAGGCCGCGCCCGTCGACGGCAAGGGTCGCGCCGTCGGCGACTCCCTGGCCGATCAGGCTGAGAATGCGGTCATGGGCCTGCTTGGTGACCACAGGCCCCATCTCGATATCGTCAGCGTTGCCGGGGCCGATTTTCAGTTCCTGGATCTTGGGCGTGAGATCCTGCACCAGGGCATCGGCCGTATCGTCGCCCACCGCGACGGCGACCGACACGGCCATGCAGCGCTGGCCCGCGGATCCGTAGCCCGCGCCGATCAGCGCATCGCCCGCCTGTTCGATGTCCGCATCGGGCATGACTACCATGTGGTTCTTAGCCCCACCAAGCGCCTGCACCCGTTTGCCGTGTTCGGCAGCGGTCGCATAGATGTAGGACGCCACAGGTGTCGAGCCCACGAAGGAGACAGCATCGATGCCGGGGTGGGTCAAGATCGCATCGACGGCTTCCTTGTCACCGTTCACCATGTTCACGACACCCTCGGGCACACCCGCTTCGTGGGCCAGCTCAACCAGCCGGAGGGGGCAGGACGGGTCGCGCTCCGACGGCTTTAGGATGAACGTGTTGCCGCACGCGATCGAGATCGGGAACATCCACAGCGGGATCATCGCCGGGAAGTTGAACGGTGTAATCCCCGCGCACACGCCCACCGGCTGGCGAATGGAATAGGCGTCGACCCCGGTGCCGACGTCCTCGGTGAACTCACCGCGCATCAGGTGCGGGATGCCGCATGCGAACTCGACGACCTCCCGGCCGCGCAAGATATCGCCCTTGGCGTCTTCGATCGTCTTTCCGTGTTCCTCGGTGATCATCTGCGCGAGCTCTTCCTCATGCGCGAGGATGAGCTCATTAAAGCGGAACATGATCCGGGCGCGCCGCAGGGGCGGCATCGCCGACCATTCCGGCAACGCCGCGCGCGCCGCCGCGACAGACGCATCGACGTCGGCGCCGTTGGCCAGCCGCACCTCGGCGATCTGGTCACCAGTCGCCGGGTTGAACACCGGGCCGGTGCGATCGGAGGAACCGGTCGTAGCCTTGCCGTTAATCAGGTGATCCAGGGTCTTCATTTCTATCTCTCCTCTACATCGGCTTGTACGACGCGTCTTAGACATCCGCTTGTGGGGATGCGCCGCGTCACTATAGCCGGGTCTACAAAACAGGTGGACTCCAAGAGGTGCCGGGCTGGCCTAGGGTTTGGCGTTGAGACCGCTCAGCTTTCCGAGGAAAAACACCAGCGGATTGCCTTCCCGGGTCTCGAAACGCTCGACCTCGCCGACGATGATGACATGATCGCCGCCATCATGGTGCACAACGTTCCGGCATTCGAAGCGCGCGAGGCAGCCGTCGATCAGCGGCGCGCCGCCCAAGCCCTCGTCGCAGTCGAGTTCCGCGAACTTGTCGGCGCCTGATTTTGCGAAGGCCATGCACTCATCGGATTGCTTATCACTGAGAACGTGCACACAGAAATGGCTCGCCGCCTCGATCGTCTGCAAGCTCGTCGAGTTCCGGTCGAGGCTCCACAAGATAAGGGGCGGCTCCAGCGAAACGGAATTGAACGAGCTTGCGGTAATACCGACCAACTCGCCGTTGTCACCTTTCGCCGTCACGATCGTGACGCCCGTGGCGAAGTTGCCCAGGGCATTTCGGAATTCTCTGCTTTCGAAGGGCGCTTCGGCCATTGCGTTACCTCTGGTGTCCGGGTCTTCCGCGCACCAGAGGCCGGGAAAACGAACAACCCGAGATGTAGCGTCCAGCGCAGTCCCAATGCAACAGGTGGAAACGCAGTCGGATCATATTGTGGGCACATCGGGAAGGATTGTCCCGGGCTGGAGTAACAGATCCGTGGCGTCACGAGCACCCATATGACGAAACGCCATTAACTGCACAAAATGTCATCACCCATTGGAAAGCGTGAATCGCGCCCGGACTACAAACAAAAAACGGTCAATTTGACATCACAAAATGTATTAAATAAATTTTTTCATGTATATTTTCTTATAAAATCAATAAATATATGTATTAAACTAAATTTATAATAAATATAAAAACGACTTTTTTCATTTAGCAGAATTTTATATATAATAAATATATATTATTACTGTATTGAAGGCCTTGACAGATTTCGAACACGTTGTGTGATACTTCACGCGGATCAACAAATACGTGATCCGAAGGCTTGTAAGTCTGAAATAGCCCAAAGGGAAAAACATGCCCGATAGTATGATGGAAAAAGCTAAGAAGTGGATCGCGCAGGTCACCGAGCTCGGACTTCTGCTGATTGCGCTGGCAATCGTGCTGGATGTTCTCGTGATCGGTGAACTGCCGTTCTTCGGTGGCGTGGTCAACGAGTTGATCAATCTGATCGATACACTCGGGGATAACGGTATCGTCGGACTGATCGCCGTCGCGATCATTCTCTGGCTGTTTGCTAAGCGAAATCCGGGTTAGAGGGCTTTCCCCGTCGTACCGCCCATGCAGGTGCGACGGTCATGATTTACAGTTCTGGAACCGCCCCGGGAGACCTCCCGGGGCGGTTTCTTCTTGTATAGATGTCAGCCGCACTTGAACCCGAACCTCGGCATAGCCATTGTGCAGCCAGCACCCTTGGGGAACCACGCCATGCCGATGACCCCGCCGCGAGACGGCGTTTCAATCAACTACGAGATTCACGGCGGCGGACCGCCGCTGATCCTCATCAGCGGCACCGGCCACGACCTGCACTTCTGGGCGGGCCAAGTCCCGTATTTCTCCAAGTCTTTTCGCACGATCGTCTTCGACAACCGCGGCGTCGGCGGATCGAGCGTACCTGATACGGGCTACAGCCTCGCCGACATGGCCGACGACGCGGCCCACATCCTGGATACGGAAGGCATCGAAAAAGCCCATGTCATGGGCTTCTCGATGGGCGGCCATATTTCCCAGGAACTGGCCCTGAAACACCCGAAACGCGTTCTCAGCCTCGGTATTCACCACAGCTGGGCCCGCAACGGCGCGCGGCTCAGGAAGTTCCAGGAGACACGGCTTTATCTCGCGCAGCACGATCAGCGGGTCGCGCTGGCAGAGATAAGCATGCTGGCGCTTCATGCCAGCGCCTATTATGACGCGCATGTCGCGGAGATGGACGCCCATCGCGCCTTCCTGCTGGAGAAATCACCGGTCAACGCCGGCTGGATCGGCCAGCTGGAGGCCTGCATCGCGGGCGACACCTACGACCGGTTGCCCGCCATCGGTGTGCCGACCCTGATCACCTGTTCCAACCTGGATCTGATCGCATCGCCGCACCTGTCCGAGGAAATACACGCCAGGATTCCGGGGTCTGAGCTCCACATTCTAGAAGGGACGGGCCACGTCGCCCTCATGGAGGATCCTGACGGGTTCGCCGATATCTGCCTGGAGTTCCTCACGCGGATCGTGAGCTGAGCGCCTGTCCCCTTGAGCCGGGCATCGACCCGGCCGATAATTCACTCAAAGAACGGCGGCTAACGCCGAACACGAAACGGGAGGAGGCCCCATGCTCGGACGCATCATGGACAGGCCGCTGATGATCTCGAGCCTGCTGCAGCATGCCGATACGACATCGGGCGACCGCGAGATCGTCACGCGTACGGTCGAGGGGCCCATTCATCGATACACCTACCGGGACGCACACAGGCGCGCGCGCCAGCTGGCGAACGCGCTGCACGCGCTCGACGTGAAGCTGGGCGACCGGATCGCGACGATGGCCTGGAACACCCACCGCCACTTCGAGATCTACTACGCCGTCTCCGGCATCGGCGCCGTGACCCACACGCTGAACCCGCGGCTACACCCCAGCCAGCTCACCTACATCATGAATCACGCCGAAGACGCCTACATCTTCGTGGACCTGAACCTCGTCCCGCTGATCGAGAACGTCGCCGGCGAGCTGCGCTCCCTGAAGGGCGTGATCGTCATGACCGATCGCGCGCACATGCCGGAAACGAGCCTTCCGAACATTCTCTGCTACGAAGATCTGATCGACGGCCATTCCGATGGGTTCGAATGGCCGGAGTTCGACGAGAATACCGCCTCTTCCCTCTGCTACACGTCGGGCACGACGGGCAATCCCAAGGGCGCGCTCTTCAGCCACCGCTCGACGATCCTGCACGCCTATGCATCGGCGCTTCCCGATGTCCTCCATCTGGGTGAGCGCGAGGTCGTCCTGCCGGTCGTGCCGATGTTCCACGTGAACGCCTGGGGCATTCCCTACGGTGCCACGATGGTGGGCGCAAAGATGGTCTTCCCCGGGCCAAAGCTCGACGGCGCGAGCATTCACGAACTTCTGGTCGACGAGGGCGTCACCTTCGCCGCCGGTGTTCCGACCATCTGGCTCATGCTGCTCGCGCACTGGCGCGAAACGTCTACCCGTGCGCCAGACCTGAAACGCACGGTGATCGGCGGATCCGCCTGCCCGGAATCGATGATCCGCGAATTCCAGGATGACCATGGCGTCGAGGTCCGCCACGCCTGGGGCATGACGGAGATGAGCCCGCTCGGCACAGTCTCGATTCCCAAGCCGGCCATGACCGACGACGCGGAACGCATGCGCAAGCAGGTCAAGCAGGGCCGGCCCGTCTACGGCGTCGAAATGCGGATCGTGGACGATTCCGGGACGGAGCTGCCCCGTGACGGCAAGGCATTCGGCAATCTCCAGGTGCGCGGGCCGTGGATCATCGACAACTACTTCAAGCTCGACCAGTCGGACGCCCACGGCGCGGACGGCTGGTTCGCGACCGGCGATGTCGCAACCCTTGACCCGGACGGCTATATGGAGATCACCGACCGCTCCAAGGACGTCATCAAGTCCGGCGGCGAGTGGATCAGCTCGATCGAGATCGAAAATCTCGCCATGGGCCACCCGGACGTCGCACAGGCCGCCGTGATCGGCGTCCCCCACCCCAAGTGGGACGAGCGTCCACTCCTGATCGTGGTGCCCGCCAGCGGCAAGTCGCCGACCCACGAGGAGCTGACATCCTTCCTGGACGGCAAGATTGCCAAGTGGTGGCTGCCCGACGACACGGTTCACATCGACGAACTGCCTCTCGGCGCGACGGGCAAGGTCCTGAAGACCGAGCTGCGCGAGCAGTTCGGCAATCACAAGCTGCCCACGGCATAGTCCCGAGGCCCGGCGGCAACCGGCCCGGCAAACCCTCGCGGAAAGAGCACCAGAATATGTCCGACACCCCCACGACCGACGCGCTGCTACAACTGCGGTTCGACGACGCACCGCAGAATGTTGCCGACGCCCCGGACGCGCAGGCCTGGCACGCGATCGCAAACCGCCAGTCCTGCCGCAGCTACGCCGATACGCCGCTGAGCACCGCGCTCGTCCAGCAACTCTGCGCGCTCGCACTGTGCTCGCCGACCAAGAGCGACCTGCAACAGCGCGACATTGTCGTCGTCGAGGATCCGGACAAACGCGTGGTCATCAATGGTCTGTTTCCGGGTAGCCCCTGGATCGCAGACGCGCCCGTTTTCGTGGTGTTCTGCGGCAACAATCGCCGGCTCCGGCAGATCCACGAACGCGCCGGCCATCCGTTCGAAAACGATCATCTGGATGCGTTCTTCAACGCCGCTGTCGACGCCGGAATCGCGCTCTCCGCGTTCGTGAACGCCGCCGAAGCCGCAGGGCTGGGCACCTGCCCCATCAGCACCATCCGCGACCATCTCGAAGTGATCAACGAGCTTCTGGAGTTGCCCGACTGGGTGTTCCCCGTGGCCGGCATGACCGTCGGATGGCCTGGGCGCACCCCCCGCGTGAACCTGCGCCTGCCGCTCGCGGCCACCGTCCACACCGACACCTACAATGAGGGCGCGCAGGCGGAAGCCATCGAGGCCTATGACCTGCGTCGCGCGGAGCTCCGCCCCTTCGGTTCACAGCGGGATCCCGACCGGTTCGGCACGCGGGACCCGTACACATGGTCGGAAGACAAGGCGCGTCAGTTCGCGGAACCCCAGCGCACCGACTTCGGCGCGTATGTACGCGCGAAGGGGTTCGACCTGAGCTAGAAGCGCCTACTCCGCCGGCGCCGCGGCGAACCGCAGTGCCGGCAAGAGCGTGACGGCGACCAGGATCCCGACGGCCGTAACCGCAAGAAGCACGAACAGGGTATCGAACCCCCAGCGTCCGTGAATCCAGCCGATCAGCGGCACCGACGAGGCGATAATCGAAAAGTTGATGGTGTAGCGCAGGGCATAGACCCGGGCCCGCCAGTCGCTCCGCGCGACGCGCCCGATGAGCACGTCGTTGATCGGGATCTGGCTGAACACGGCGAACATGAACGCGACAGCCACGAGCAACGCGCTCCATCCGGTCAGACCCGGCATCAGCGAGAACAGCGCGGCCTGCAGTGCCGCGACGACCATGAACACCCGGCGCACCGGCATCCGGTCAACGAGATAGCCCACCACCAGCTGACCGATCGAGGCTATCGCGAAGGCAATGAACGCGTATGACCCGACCGCGGTGGCCGAAACGGCCAGCGCGCCGAGTTGCTCGTCGAACACCTTCGGCAGGCTGAAGGTCGTGCTCTGAAAGATCAAACCGCCCAGCGAGGAGGTCACCAGGACAATCACCAGAACGCGAATCATGGTCGCCCGGTCGAGGGCCAACGACGCCGTTCCTCCCGCGCCACCCGGTTGCGCCCGCACGCGCGCCTCTGCGCTGCGACCGCGTACGACCATGATGTAGACGAACCCCAGCATGATCGAAACGATCCCCGGCCAGACGAAGGCCGAGCGCCAGCCGATATTGTCGATCAGCAACGCGGTGATCAGCGCCGCCGACGCCACCCCCAGATTGCCGAAAATGCCGTTCACGGCGATGGGCACGCCCGTGCGGGTGCGACCATGCACGACCAGGGCGATCCCGACGGGATGGTAGATCGCCGCAAACATGCCGATGGCGAACAATCCCGCCGCCATCTGGAGCGGCGTTGTCGCAAGGGCCGTTGCGGCGGACGATGCCCCGATCCCGATGAAGAAGACCGCCATCATCCCCTCGCGGCTCCACCGGTCCGCGAGCCAGCCCGCGGGGATCGTGAAGACCGCGAAGGCGACGAAGCCCGGCGTCGCGTAGGCGATGAGCTGGCCGTAGCTCATGTTCCAGTCGCTGGCGAGCGCCAGCGCCGCGGCGGTCGCGAAGATGAGCATGAACAGATGGTCGAGAAAGTGACCGACGTTCAGCAGCAGGAAATGCGCACCCTCGCGATTGAGCAAGACCAGCCCCTACCAGACCGACCAGCCGGCATCGACGATGATGGTTTCGCCATGGATCATCCGCGAGTCCTCGGTCGCGAGGAACACGGCGGTCCCGGTCATGTCATCCGGATCCATGAAGTCGATGCCGGTCGGCGTGAACGTCTTCATCAGTTCCACATACTCCTCGTTGCCCGGCCCGCGCACATGGGCGTTGAGCGGTGTCGCCACGTTGCCGGGGGCGATCGAGTTGACGTTGATCTTGTCCTTGCCGAGTTCGGCGGCGAGCGCGCGCGTCATGTTCACAACGCCGCCCTTGGAGGCGCAGTAGCCCGGACAGTTCGGAAACGCGCCGGTACCGGCGATGGAAGAGATGTTGACCACCTTGCCGCCGCCGTTCCCGCGGAAATGCGGCACGAGGGTCTTCACCATGAAGAAATAGCCCTTGAGATTGAGATCGAGCTGCTCGTCCCAGATTTCCTCGGTCGTTTCCATCACGGGCACCGTGCGGAACACGCCGGCATTGTTCACCAGGATATCGACCCGGCCGAACTCGGCGATCACGTCCGCGATGAGCTTCTCGATGTTCGCCACCTTCGAGACATCCGCCTTGAAGGCCTTGCCCTTGCCGCCAGCATCGGTGATTTCCTTGATGATCGCCGCTGCGCCGTCGTCGTTGCTCTTGTAAACCGTTGCCACAGTCGCACCCTCGGCCGCGTAGCGCTTCGCGATCGCGGCACCGATACCCACGGAACCGCCCGTGACGATCGCCACCTTGTCCTTCAACCTCATCGGAAATCTCCCTTCGTCTTGATGAACCTGGCCGGCACCTACGCCGACCGCAATTCCTGCGTTCGCGCAACATCGACGGACATGTCGTCCGTGATCTTCACGCCATAAACCTCTTCGGCCCGCGCCCGCGTGACGATCCCCTCACGCACATCGTGCAGGACCCGCTCCGGGTCCCGCGTCCGCGGATCACCATAACCGCCGCCGCCCTGGGCAATCGAGACCAGAGTCTCGCCATCCTCGATCCAGACGATCGAGCATTGTTCGAGCCGCTCGCGCTCGCGGTTCCGGGTCGTCCTGAACTGGTCCGACCGCGCCGCCGGCAGGCCCGCGCGCGCGCCCTGGGGCACATGGATGTTGCCGTCATGCACGAAGCCCGCTTCCATCCGGCAATCCACCGGGCCGTACTCCACCTCGATCCCCGGGGCGCCGCGATGGCGACCGGCACCCTCGCTGTCCGGGATCAGACGCCGGGTGTGTACGTGGATGGGCGTGTACACCTCGTCGAGCTCGACGGAATCGATGAAGCACATGCCCCCATTTCCGACATGCAGCATGGTCAGCCAGGCGTCCTGATGCGGCGCGCCCGCGCCCGCCGTGTGCCCCAGGAACAGCTGGTTCACATAAGGCTTCCCGTTGCGCGGATCGGTGCCGGAGACGACCGCCGTCGAGGGCGCGCAAAAACACCCGACCTCTCCCATGCCGAAGCCGTCTCCCATCTCCGCCATGGCGCGCTGGGTGGCGGACACGATCCGGTCGGCCAGGTTCGTGGTCGATGCCGAACAGCTGATCGGATGGCGCGGGATGCCCACGACACCCGCATCCTTCAGATGCAGCTCGATACGCCGGAGCGAACCGGCATTCTTGGGCACCGTATGATCGATGGAGTTGAACACCCCGATATACGCCGCGGTGCGCGTGCAGGATTCCGAGACATTGAGGCCGCAATTCATCTGGTCGGCGTTGTCGCGAAGGTCGACGGTTATCTTCCCGGCGCCGGGGTCCACCGTGACATTCGACGTCACGGTGATTCCCTCGTCGGGCGTGCCGGGAATCGCGTCATGGGTCGATTGCGCGGACGCCTTCCCTCCGGGTATGTCGGCGATCGCATCGACCATGCGTTTCTCGGAATACGCGAACCACTGGCCGGTGAAGGCATGCAGCGTGTCCCAGCCCACCTCTTGACCCAGCGCGAGAAGTTCACGCTCGCCGATGAGGGCGGAGCCCAGCATCGCCAGAAAATCCCCGTGCCACTGTTCGGGCACGCGAATCCGCAGCTGGCACATGCGCACGATGTCCTCGATGGTCTCGTAGTCCTTGAGCACCTGTACCGCGGGGAAGATCAGCGCCCCTTCCTCGTAAACGTCGCGCGCCGTGCCGTGATAGGTCGTCGGGATCGAGTTGCCGATATCCGCCTGGTGGGCCTTCGCCAGCACGGTGAAGTGGTGCACCCCGTCGTCGTCGATCACGGGCATGATGATCGTGTGATCGGCCGGGTGCGAGCAGCCGTGATAGGGCGAGTTGTGCAGGAACGCGTCGCCCTTCTTCAGGTCCGGGTGAAACTCCTTCATCGAGCGCGCCATGATGTCAGGACCCGACAGGACGTGAATCGGCAGACTCTCGGCCACGGCCAGGAGCTCGCTGTCGGCGGTCAGGATGCAGCAGGAGAAGTCCTTCGCGCGGTTGAGGACCCCGGAGCGCCCTGTCCGCAGGAGCGTGTTGCCCATCTTCGAGGAAATCCCCTCGAACCGGTTGGCGAGAATGGCGAGCTGCGCGCCATCGAGTTGTGCTTCTGCCATCACCCTCTCTCCGTTACGGCCGCATCAGGAGGCTGCCGGATGCGGTCCGCTCGAACCGGGTCGCGCTGTCGGCGATCACCGTCGTGAACGGGGACTCGATGATTGCCGGTCCCTCGTGGATCTCGCCGGCGACCATGCTGTCGAAATCATGCACCGCCGCATCGACCGTGCCGTCACCTGCGAAATAGACTTGCCGCGTCGCCGCGACCTCATGACCGCCGCCCGGGGCCAGTCGTCCTGGCCCACCGTCGCGCAAGCCGCACCGCGCCGTCGCGGTCCAGCCGACGAACTCGATGACGGATCCCGGGTCTCGGATCGCGAAAATACGCTCGTGCATGGCGTGAAACGCCTCCTCGAGCGCCGCGAGTTGATCGTCGTCGCTGAAACGGTCCGCCGGCAGGGGCACCTCGATCTCCCAGACCTGCGAGGCATAGCGCGCCTCGACGGCAAACTCGATCTGCGACGACACCGCGTTCGCACCCGGCCCGTCGATGAAGGACTGCGCCTCGGCGCGGAGTCCCTCGAGCGTCCGGTTGACGCCGTCCCGGTCGAACGCATCGGACGTGGTGAAAAACGTCGCGCGATACTCGTTGGTCAGGTCCGTCATCAGGGCCCCAGCGGCGCTAAGTCCAGCGCCCGTCTCGGGAATCAACAGAAGCGGGCAACCCAGGCGGCGCGCGATGTAGATGGAATTCAGACCCGCCGCCCCGCCACCGCCGATCAGTACCGCGTCCGCCGGGTCGATCCCCTGATCCACGGTGATGTCCGAGATGGCCTGAACCATGTTTTCCGTCGCCACGCTCAGGATCGCGGCGGCGGCCTCCTCGACCGAAAGACCGAGTGGCGTCGCGATGCGGGTATCGACCGCCGCGCGCGCGCCCGCGGCATCGATGTCCATGCTCCCGCCGAGGAAATAGCCCGGATCGAGGTAACCGAGCGCGACGCAGGCGTCGGTCACGGTCGGTTCCGTCCCGCCCGCGCCATAACAGACCGGCCCAGGCACTGCGCCGGCGCTCTGCGGTCCCACATGGAGCAATCCACCGGCATCGACCCACGCGATCGAGCCGCCGCCCGCCCCGACGCTCTTGATGTCGATCGACGGAAAGCCCGTCATGTGGCCCCGGTAGGGCTGGCCGATCCAGGTCTCCTTGGTCAGCGGAATGCGCCCGTCACGCACCAGGCTGACGTCGTACGTGGTGCCGCCGGTGTCGGCGATGATCACGTTCTTCGCATCGGAATCGATCCCGGCATAGTTGCGGCCGGCGATCGGCGCCATCGACGGGCCGGAGTTGATGGCGTGGATCGGCTTCTGCGCGAGGTCCCGGGCATCGAGCATGCCCCCCTGGGACGTCAGGACGAGCGTGCGACCATCAAAGCCTGCGGCCGAAAGCCGTTCCGTCAGGCCGCCGAGATACTTGCCCATCAGCGGCTTAAGGGAGGCGTCGATCGCGGTCGCCGACGCCCGGCGATACTCGCGCAGGGCCGGATTGATCCGGTGCGACAGCGTGTAGGGCACGCCCGGCAGGTGTTCCTCGAGCATCTCACCCACGCGCAGCTCGTGCGCGGGATTGGAGATCGACCAGAGGAAACAGACGGCGACGGCCTCGACCTCCGCATCGCGAAACTTGTCGATGATCGCGAGAACGCCCGCCTCGTCGAGCGGGGTGTACTCCGATCCGTCGCTGCTGATCCGTTCGGGCACTTCGAAGGTGAGCGCGCGCGGGATATAGGGTTCGGGGTAGGCCGCCACGAAATTGAACGGCTCGATGCGTCCGCCCTCCCGCAGCACCAGGACATCGGGATGTCCGGTCGTCGTCAGGAATGCGGTCCGGGCCGTGTTGCCGGTGATGATCGCATTGATGGCGTGGGTCGTTCCGTGGATCAGCATGTCACCACGCGCCAGCATGTCCGCGAGCGGCATTTCGCGATCCTCGGCGGCCAGTGCGAGGGCATCGAGGACACCCTTCACCGGGTCCGCCGGGGTCGTCGACGCCTTGTACATCGACAGCGCCCCGTCATCGTCCTCGACGATCAGGTCGGTGAATGTGCCACCCGTATCGCAGGCAAAACGCATCGTTACTCCCCAACATGCAATGGACCGAATTGAAGCATCCCCACGCGCAGCTTCATAGGGGTATCGCGCGGAATATACGCCCGGAATCTCGCGGTTTCCGGTTGACGCTCCCCCGTGGGCGTCCGATGCTTCGGGCCGGCTGGGCGTCGGGCTCAACCTGGACGAACGAGACGGGCCATGACGCTCCACCCGCAAGCACAGGCGGTGCTTGACCTCCTGAACGAGGCGCCGACACCACTCAAGGATCTGCCGCCCGCCGAGGCGCGCGCGGCCTACGACCGGTTCATCATCCCCCGCAATTTCGACCCCGTCACGCTGCCCCATGTCGAAGACCGCGAAATTCCAGGTGCCGGCGGTCCCATGCGCGTGCGCATCTACCGTCCGGACAATGATGGCGATCCTCTCCCGGTCTTCCTGTTCATCCATGGCGGCGGGTTCGTCATCGGCAGCATCGAGAGCCGGGACCCGCAGTGCCGGCTGATCGCCCGGGACACGCCGTGCATCGTGGTCTCCGTCGACTACCGGCTGGCACCGGAACACCCTTACCCCGCCGCCCCGGAAGACTGCTGGGTCGCGCTCAACTGGGCGCATGCAAACGTAGGAGCGATCGGCGGCGACCCCGCGCGCATCGCGGTCGGCGGCGAGAGCGCCGGCGGCAACCTCGCGGCCGGGCTCGCCCTGCGTGCGCGCGACGCCGGCGGACCCGGCCTGTGCGCCCAGATCCTGGTCTATCCGGTCACCGACATGTTCTTCGAGCAGGACCTCCCGTCCTACGGGCTTCTCGACGAGGACTATTTCCTCACCCGTGACCAGATGGCCTGGTACTACGACTGCTATGCGCCCGGCGCGACAGCGACGGACGACATGATGCTGTCGCCGAGCAAGGCCGACGACCTCGGTGATCTCCCTTTCACCCAGATCGTCACGGCGGAATTCGACCCGTTGCGCGACGACGGGAAGCGTTACGGGGAACGTCTTGCCGAAGCGGGGGTCACGGTGGAATACACCTGCATGGCCGGCATGATTCACGGATACTGGCACTACGGCAAACTGATCGACGCTTCGGGCGAGGCGTTGAAACTGACCATCGACGCGCTGCAGCGCGTGTTCAACGACCGGAGCTAGCGACATGGAGCCGACCGCAATCGACAAGGCGGCCACCGCCATCGCCGAGAACCGCCTGAACCGGACCCGACTGGACACGTTGCCGGCGGCGTTCCGGCCGGGTGACCTGCACGACGCCTACGCGGTCCAGGAGCGGCACAACGAAATTTTGGCTGAACGGGGCCTCGGCGCACTCGTTGGATACAAGATCGGCTGCACGACGCCGGTGATGCAGGAATACATGAACATCCACGAGCCCGCTTTCGGCGAGGTCTTCGATTCCACGGTCCACCGCAACCATGCGGAATTCACCTTCGCCGACCTCGTGAACCCGGGCGTCGAGACCGAGATCGCGGTCTCGCTCGCCACCGACATGCCCGCCGACGACGGCCCCTACACCCGCGAGAACGTGCGCAACGCCGTCGGGGCGGCGATGATCTCCATCGAGCTGGTCGAGGCGCGCTACCGCGACTATCGCGAGCTGGACACGCCAACCATGGCCGCCGACAACTTCTTCAACGCCGCCGTCGTTCTCGGGGATCCGATTGCCGACTGGCAGGACATCGACCTCGCTGCGGCCGAGGGCACGGTCCTCCTGAACGGTGAGCTGCTCGGCAAGGGACTGGGCTCACTAATCATGGGACATCCGCTCGAGGCGCTCGCCTGGCTCGCGAACCGCCTGTCCGAGCGCGGCCGTCACCTGAAGGCCGGGGAGTTCGTCACCCTCGGCTCGGTCATCGCGACCCAATGGGTCTCACAAGGTGACCGGATCGACCATTCCATCCCCGGCCTCGGGTCGGTGTCTGTATCTTTCTCCTAGAACGTCGGAACGCGGAGTACCCATCTCATGAAGAGTTATCAGCTCGTCGCCCCCAACGAAGCCCTCGAACTGACCGAGAGCGAGACCCCTACGCCCCAGGGTCGCGAAGTCCTGCTCAAGATCACCGCCTGCGGCGTCTGCCACTCGGACCTGCATTTCTGGCATGGCTACTACGATCTCGGCGACGGCCAGAAGATGACGCTCGAGGACCGCAATATCGAGCTGCCCTTCACCATGGGCCACGAGCCTGTCGGCGAAGTCGTGGCGCTCGGACCGGATGTGGACGGCGACGTCGAGGTCGGCCAGACCTATCTCATCTTCCCCTGGCTCGGCTGCGGAGACTGCGCGCGCTGTAACGAAGGGCGCGAGAACGACTGCGCCAACACCGCACCGCTCGGCGTACGCCGGCCGGGCGGCTACGCCGACCACCTGCTGCTCCCGGATGCCAAGTATCTCGTGAACATCGACGGAGTCGATCCGCACTACGCGTGTACGCTCGCCTGTGCCGGGATCACCTCCTACAGCGCGATCCGCAAGGCCCGCGACATCGCCCCCGACGACAAGCTCGTGATTATCGGCGCGGGCGGGGTGGGCCTGACCGGCGTGGGCATTGCCGCCGACTTCATCGCCAACGAGAAGATCGTCGTTGACGTGGACGAGGAGAAGCTCGCGGCGGCGCGCGAAGCCGGTGCCGATTACACCATCAACCCGCTGCGCGAGGACGCCCGCGCGACCATCGCCAAACTGACCGATGCCGGTGCCGGCGCCGTCGTGGACTTTGTCGCGTCGACCGAGACAGCAAGCCTCGGCATCGACGTTATCCGCCGCGGCGGCAGCTACATCGCGGTCGGCCTTTATGGCGGCCGGATCGACATTCCGTCGCTGGCGCTGCCCACCCGGGACATTGCGCTCCGCGGCTCGTATGTCGGTACGCTCAGCGAGATGCACGAGTTGATGGACCTGGTGAAGGCCGGCAAGGTCGATCCCATCCCGGTCGCATCGCGTCCCATGTCGGAGGTGACGGAGACCCTGAAGGACCTTGAGGCCGGACGGATCATCGGCCGGGTCGTGGTGGTACCCGAAGGCGCCTAACCGCCCCTACGAACCATCTCCCCGACGGTTCTCAGGAGCCCGGGTACACGCGCTTCCGCCTCTTCCAGCTCCCAGGCCGGATGGGCGCCCGCACGAGCGCGCGCGCCCTGCTGGAGAGCGATGACGGCCCAGCGCAGATGGGCGAAGACCTCCCAGAAGAAGACGCGGCCGGCATCGAGCACGACGCCGCCCGCGGCCGTGTAGGCGCCGTAGAAGTCTTCGCGCGCGCCGAGCCCCCCGGCCGCACGGTCTGGCGCGGCACCGCGCCAGCAGGCGGCACAGAACCATCCGATGTCCTCGGCAGGGTCACCCCGGCCCGCGAACTCCCAGTCGAGGACCGCCACCAGCCGGCCATTCTCCACGAGAAAGTTCCCGGTCCGGAAGTCCCGATGCACCAAGGTGACAGGGGTGCGGTCGGGCGCATGCGCTTGCAGCCACCCGATCCCCGCCGCCAGTTCCGCACGAATTCCGCACTCGAGCCGGTCGAGCACAACGATCCAGCGCTTCAGGGTCGCGACCCGGGCCGCCGGCGTTTCGGCGACCACGCCATCCACCGGTAAAACCGCGTGGATTCGGGCCAGCGCCGTCCCCAGATCACGAACAAGCGCTGTGTTGTCCGCGCGGGACACAAGCGCCTCGCGCCGCGCGTCGCCCGACAGAAACCCGGTCACGAAAAACGGCGTTTCTCCATCGCATAGCCACAAGGGCTCCGGCACGGGAACGCCCGCATCGCGGGCACATCGCAGGAACGCGAACTCATCGGGCTTGGACCGGCTTTCCGGCAAAGTGACTTCGGGACCAGCCCGCACCACAAACGCGTGCGATGCCGCGTCGGTCTCCACATCCACGCGCCAGTTGTGCTGGATGGCCCCGCCCGGCAGCAGGTGAATGCGTGTCAGCCGCGCAGAACCCGCCCCCAGGCGATCCGCGAACCAGGTGGCAAGCGCATCCTCGGACAGGGGCAACGCCGGCAACGCGCCGGAGGTTACCCCGTCGGGCATTCGTCCCAGCCCCAGAAGTCCATATCCTCGGCCAACAGATGGCGGGCAATGACCATCTTGTGGACCTCCGAAGCGCCATCGACCAGCTTCGCCTGGGGTGCGTAGCGGTACATCCACTCGAGCGGCAGGTCCTTGGAATAGCCGCGCGCGCCGTTGAGCTGAATCGCCGTCGCGATGGTCTTGTGCAGGATCTCGGAGACCCAGATCTTCGCCATCGACACCTCCTTGCGGGCCTGGTCGCCGGTATCGAGCTTCGCGGCGGCACGCATGGTCAGCAGGCGGCCGATCTCGATGTCCATGGCGGCGTCGGCCAGCATCCACTGCACGCCCTCATGATCCGCGAGGGTCGCGCCGAAGTTTTCCCGCGTCCGGACATAGCCGAGACACTCCTCGACCGCGCGCTTGGACATACCGAGCCAGCGCATGCAGTGGGTCAGCCGTGCCGTCCCCAGCCTGATCTGGACCGACTTCATACCCTCGCCGACCTCCATCAGCCGGTTCTCGTCGTCGATTTCCAGGCCTTCGAAGATCACCTCGCAATGTCCGCCATGTTCTTCCGGCCCCATGATCGGAATCCGGCGCTCGATACGCCACCCCGGCTGATCCCTGTGAAAGAGGAAGGTCGTCAGCGCGCCGCGTTTCTCGTCGGACGTGCGGGCCAGCAGAATGAAATGTTCCGCGCCTTCCGCACCTGTGATGAACCACTTGCGCCCGTTGATCACCCACTTGTCGTTCCCCATGGGCTCGGCGCGGGTCAGCATCATCGTCGGGTCCGAGCCCGAACCCGGGGCCGGCTCGGTCATGACGATCGACGAGCGAACGTCGCCGTCGATGATCGGCTGGAGCCAGCGGTCCTTCTGGTCCTCCCGTGCCACGCGATCGAGGAGAATCATGTTGCCGTCGTCGGGCGCGGCGCAGTTGAAGACCACGGGGCCGAAGCGCGAACGCGCGGCTTCCTCGTAGAACACCGCCATGCCGACCGTGTTCAGCCCGAGTCCGCCCCGCTCGGTCGGCATCTGCGGCGCCCAGAGCCCCGCGGCCTTCGCCTTTCCGCGCAGGTCCTGCAGCGGCGCTTCAGCAATGTTCTCGTGCGCATCGAAGTTCGCCGGATCCGCCTCGACCGGCATGATTTCGCCGGCGACGAATGCACCCACGCGACGGCGCAGGTCTTCGAGTTCTTTAGGCAGTGAAAAATCCAAACTTCGTACTCCCTTAAAGGTCCGCTAGAGGGTCGACAGCGTCAGACCGCCGTCGACCCCGATGACCGAACCGGTGATGTAGGCGCCCAACGGGCCGACGAGCAAGAGCAGCGCCCCGTCGAGATCGTCCGGCTCCCCGAACCGCCCGACCGCCACGCGCTTCTGAATGCGCTGCCCCGCCTCGCTGTCGAGGAAGGCGTCGTTGAGTTCGGTCCGGATGTAGCCCGGCGCAATCGCGTTCACCAGGATGCCGTCGGACGCCAGCTCGAGCGCCATCGTCTCGGTCATGCTCACGAGCCCGGCCTTCGAAACACCGTAGGACTGGATTCGCTTGGCGACGGTTTTCCACCCGAGAACGGACGCGATGTTCACAATTCGGCCGCCGCGGCCGTGATCGACCATTTGACGGCCGACCTCCCGGGCGACGAGCCAGGCACCCTTCAGGTTGGTGCCCACAACCCGGTCCCATTCCTCTTCATCCATGTCGAGCGTCAGTGCCCGGGGTGGCACGCCGGCATTGTTGACCAGGATCGTGATCGCGCCGAGCTCCTCCTCGCCAACCCGGACCGCCCGTGCCACGGACTCGGCATCGGTCACGTCGAGCTCGACCGGAAGCGCCCGGCCGCCCGCCGCCTCGATCTCCTCCGCCAGCGCCGCCAATCGATCGACCCTGCGCGCGGCAATCAGCACCTTCGCGCCCGCGGCGGCCAGCGTCTTCGCGAAATGCGCGCCCAGCCCGCTGGACGCTCCCGTCACGAACGCGACCTGCCCGTCCAGATCGAAACCCTTATTCATCCAAGCCTCCAAGGGACAGATTTGCCACGATTGCCGTCTCGCCACACCGCCGGTAAGTTTGTTGTCTCGCTCACGCCAGCCGGAATCCCAAACCAATGCCGACCATTCTAGTGGACAAACAGGGTGCCGTCGCCACCCTCACGCTCAACCGCCCCGATGTGCTGAACGCGCTCAACCGTGATATGGCCGTTGATTTCAGCGCCGCGGTCGAGGATCTGGCATCGGACGACGCCGTCCGGGCCGTTGTCCTCAAGGGCGCGGGGCGCGGCTTCATGGCCGGCGGCGATGTCGCGACCTTCCACGAGAATATCGCGACCATCGAGGACACGATCGACGACCTGATCGGCCTCTACCACAAGGCCGTGCTGGGGCTTTCGGCGATGCCGAAACCGGTCGTGGCGGCGCTGCACGGGCCGATCGCAGGTGCCGGTGTCGGCATGGCGCTGAACGCGGACATCGGGATCGCAGCCGACAACGCCGTCTTCACCATGGCCTATATCGGCATCGCCACGATCCCCGACGGCGGTTCGACCTACCTGCTGCCCCGCACCGTCGGGCGCCGCAAGGCGCTCGAGCTTGCGATGCTCAGCGAGCCCGTGGACGCCGCGACCGCCCTGGATCTCGGCCTCGTCAATCGCGTCGTTGCAGCCGGCGAACTGGAGTCCGAGGCGATGGCGCTCGCCGAGAAATTCGCAAAGGGACCGACAACGGCCTATGCGAACACGAAGGCGCTCATCAACCAGAGCCTGGACGCCGACGACATGGCCGCCCACCTCGCGGCGGAACACGCCGCGTTCCTTCGCTGCGCGGTCGGCGGCGACTTCGCGGAAGGCGTCGCCGCGTTCGTCGAGAAGCGCCGCCCGGCGTTCAAGGGCCGCTAGGGTCGCAACCAAATGGGCGATTTCTCGCGCGCCGACGCGCAGCACGTGCTCGACACTGTCATGACACCGTGGCTCGACGAACTCGGCATGGTCGTCGAGGAGCTGACGGAAGACGGCGCCGTGGTCCACCTGCCTTGGCACGAACGCATCGCGCGCGATGGCGGGCTCGTTACCGGCCAGGCGCTGATGTCCTTCGCGGACGCCGCCATGGTCGTGGTGATCTCGTCGGCCATCGGCGGATTTCAGCGGATGGCGACCATCGACATGACGACGAGCTTCCTCGCACCAGCCTTCAACACCGACATCGTCGCGCGCGGCAAGGTTCTGAAGCGCGGCAAGCGGATGATCTACGGACGGATCGACCTGGAAACCGCCGATACCGGCGAACCCGTCGCACTGATCCAAACGACCTGGACCCTGCTCGGCGAAACCTGACGGTCAGTCATCCGGACCGTCGGCCACGCGGCCATGCCGCCGGCCACGTGACAGACATCCTCGAAACCCATATCGACGAGGGTCTTTGCCGCCAGGGCCGAACGGCCACCGCTGGCGCAGAAGAGAATCAGCCGGTCGCCGCTTGCGAAGACCGGGTTGTGCATCGGGCTTTCCGGGTCCGCGTGGAACTCGAGGAATCCGGGTGGTACATGCACCGAGCCGGCGATTGTGCCCTGTTCACGTTCATCCCCCTAGCGGATGTCGATGAATGTATAGCCAGCCTCACGGACCACGGCCAACGCGTCCTTGACCGATACCGTCTCGATGACGGCGTTTGCCTCGGCCACCATCTGCTTGAATCCATGCTTGGGGGACATTCTCGTTTCTTCCCTCGCTCAAGGTTTCGGAGCCTTTTCTAGCCGATCCCCATGATCGCGGCGGCCGTCCCGCCAAGGATCTTCTTGAGTTCTGGCACGCTCAGCTTCGTCGCGCTCTCGACAAAGGAGACGGGCTCGAACTCCTGCATATCGAAGGGATAATCCGTCCCCATCATCACCCGGTCGACGCCCACTATATTGACCAGGTACTCGAGTTGGTCGGGCCGGAAGACGACCGTGTCGTAGTAGAGCTCGCTCAGATACTCGCTCGGCGGCCGGCTGATCTTATCGCGTAGCTCCGGACGATACTCCCAGCTATGGTCCATCCGACCTGCGTAATAGGGAAAGTAGCCGCCGCCATGGGCGATGCAGATCTTGATGCCGGGGTGCCGGTCGAGAACCCCGCCAAAGATCAGATGCGTAATGGCGATCTGTTCCTCAAGAGGCTGCCCGACACAGTTGTGCATGAAGAACGGCCGCAGCCGCGCCCCGTCCGTGAAGCCGAACGGGTGTAGGA
>JAYPRP010000018.1:0-34255 GCA_038132575.1 Rhodospirillaceae bacterium | reverse complement strand
CCCAGACGCCGGGCAACGGAATTCGTGAAATGGGCATGCGCGGTCCTGGGATCGAGCTTGTCGGATGCGAGTTCACCCGCAAGCGCCGCACGCTCCCCGTCGCCGATCCGTGCGCCCTCGCCCGACGCGGTAATCTCGGTGCGCATGTCAGGGTCGACACGCACCATTAGCGTGCCGGCCCGCGGCAGGCTTTCACCCGCCATCAAGGCCAGGCACAGCAAAAGCTTTACGGGGCCCGCACCCGGCATAGCGCCTGCGCTGGCATCGTCGATCACCGCTTCCGTGCGATGGTTCAGGCATACCGGCGCCACCAGCGCGAGCCCCTCGGAGAGCGGGACATTGGTGCCGGACCCGGCGTTGCCATACGCGATGCGAAAAAACAGGAGCTTGTCGGAGGCGGTGCGTGCGCTGCTGGAAATCAGCGCCATACTCTCGCCGTCGGGGTCACCGCCGAACTCCGTCAGCAGCTCTATCCCGCTGTTGACCGCACCGACCGGGCTAATGAGGTCATGACACAGGCGTGACGCAAGAAGCTCGGCCACGTTCAACTCGATCGTGGGTTCCATCGGTCTTCCTGCCGCCGTGTCATGCAGGGTGGCCAGTTGACCCGAACCCCGCTGGGCAATCTAATGCGGTTCGCCTGCCGACCCATCGTGCCAAACAGTTGCGAGCAATGCCCCGCCATGAGTGACCAGACCCCGCATCGGTTCCACCATCCGGGCAGCGGCCGCCGCAAGGCGGTGCAGACCCCCAAGGGCCGGCAGGTCGATCCGGACGCGGTCACCGAGATTCGGGCGATCCTCGGCGAAGCATCGCTCGACCGTGATCTCCTGATCGAGCATCTGCACCGCGTCCAAGACGCACAGAATGGCCTGTCCCCGCGCCACCTGGCGGCACTGGCCGAACTGATGAAACTGTCGCTCGTGGAGGTCTACGAGGTTGCGACCTTCTACGCACATTTCGACGTCGCGACCGGTGACGATGTGGAGATGCCGGCGCTCACGATCCGGGTGTGCGACAGCCTGCCGTGCGAACAGGCGGGGTCCGCCGAACTAAAGGCCGCGATCGCGGCAGGCGCGGGGGACAATGTACGGGTCGTCCGTGCGCCGTGTATGGGGCGCTGCGATCATGCGCCGGTCGCGGAAGTGGGCCACAGGCACATCGACCGGGCGGACGCGGAAACGGTCGTCGCGACCGTTTCCGCAAGCGAGACGGTGCCGGTCGTGCAGCCCTATCAGTCACTCGACGTCGCCCTGAAACGCGGTGCCTACGCGATTTTCCAGTCCTGCGTCGCCGAACATCGCACCTACGAGATGGTGCGCGGCGCGCTGACTCGCGCCGACCTGCGCGGCATGGGCGGTGCCGGTTTCCCGGTCTCCCGGAAGTGGGACTTCGTACGCACCGAGGACGGCGAACGCGCGGTCGTGATCAACGCCGACGAGGGGGAACCCGGCACCTTCAAGGACCGCTACTTCCTTGAACGAACACCTCACGCGGTGCTCGAGGGGGCGCTGATTGCCGCCTGGGCAGTCGACGCCGAATCGCTGTGGATCTACCTGCGCGACGAGTACCCCGCTGCCCGCGAAATACTGTGCAAGGAAATCGCCGCCATTGAGAAGGCCGGGATTATTGGTCCGGGATACATCCGGCTCCGCCGCGGCGCGGGCGCGTATATCTGCGGCGAGGAAAGCGCACTTATCGAATCCATCGAGGGAAAGCGAGGCCTGCCGCGAAACCGCCCCCCCTATGTCGCGCAGAACGGCGTCTTCGGGCAGCCGACCCTAGTCCACAATGTCGAGACGGTGTTCTGGGTTCGCGAGATCATGGAATCGGGAACCGACTGGTACCGGGACCAGGGGCGTCGCGGATATGCCGGCGCCCGCGCCTTCTCCGTCTCCGGCCGGGTGAAGACCCCGGGCGTGAAGATCGCACCCAACGGGATCACGGCGCGCGAACTGATCGAGGAATATTGCGACGGCATGGCCGACGGCCACGAGCTAACGGCGTACCTGCCCGGCGGTGCATCCGGCGGCATCCTGCCAGCCTCGATGGCAGACCTGCCGCTCGCCTTCGGCGCGCTCGAGGAACACGGAGCCTTCGTCGGCTCGGGCGCCGTGGTAGTCCTGTCACAGGCCGACGATATTCGCGCGGCCGCGCTCAATCTCACACGCTTCTTCGAGGACGAAAGCTGCGGCCAGTGCACGCCCTGCCGGGTTGGCTGCGAGAAGGCGGTCAAGCTCATGCAGACGGGCGAATGGGACGCCGGCCTCATGTCGGAGTTGTCCCAGACCATGCGCGATGCGTCGATTTGCGGGCTCGGCCAGGCCGCGGTAAACCCGATGGACTCCGTCCTGAGGCATTTCCCGAACGCCTCGAAAGACCTCTAGTCGCCAAGGATCACCGGGGCAACGGCGCGGGCCGGCTCCTAATGGAGGGGCTGCTCGCGAAGCTGCCATTCGAGCGAATTTTCCTGACGTCGGTTTTCGGCAAGGAGGCGTTCTTCGAGAAGTTCGGCTTCCTCCGACAGACCAAAACCATGGGACTCTATGAGGGACCGGCGCTGACCAGCGCAGTACAACGCGGTATCCTCCAGACAAACGCGTGATCCGATCACGCTCTATTCATTTCGATCGGGTGTAGGGCCGGGTTAATTATCTCCGGCCTTGCACTTTTTGCCCCGGAGGTATCCCATGGCACGCCTGTATTCCTTCCACCACTTGCTGATCGCGGTGCTCGTCGCCGCGGCGATGGTTATTCTCATGCCCAATGATTCCGAAGCCCAGGATACGATCACCACATCCAGCGGCCTGCGCTACATCGACCACGAGGCCGGGGCCGGCGAAAAGGCCGAGGCGGGCGACAACGTCGTCGTCCACTACACCGGTTGGCTCTATGTCGACGGCGAGAAGGGCAAAAAGTTCGACAGCTCCGTCGACCGCAACCAGCCCTTCAGCTTCCCGCTCGGTGCCGGCCGTGTCATCGGCGGCTGGGACGAGGGTGTTGCGGGCATGCGCCCGGGCGGCAAGCGCACGCTCATCATTCCGCCTGCACTCGGCTATGGCGCGCGGGGCGCCGGCGGCGTCATCCCGCCAAACGCGGCCCTGATGTTCGACGTCGAGCTCATCGAAATCCGATAGTCCGACCCGCGCTTCGTGCATGATATAAGCGGATCATGAGCGAGACGATCCGTTTCACCCTCGATGGCCGCGAGATCACGGCCGCGCCGGACGAGACCATCTGGCAAGTCGCGGCGCGCGAAGGCACGGAGATTCCACATCTCTGCTACGCGCCGGAGCCCGGCTACCGGCCCGACGGCAACTGCCGTGCCTGCATGGTCCATATCGAGGGCGAGCGGGTGCTCGCCGCGTCATGCCTGAGGAAACCGACCGAGGGCATGGTCGTCGATACCGAGGCCGAGCGTGCCCGCAAGGCCCGCGCCATGGTCATCGAGATGCTATCCGCCGACCAGCCGGCGCGCGAAATCGCCCATGACGGCCAGTCCAGGTTCTGGCAATGGGCTGACCGGCTCGACATTCACGAAAGCCGGTTCCCTGCGCGCGATCCGGCACCGGGCGCTGACCCGAGCCATCCGGCGATGGCGGTGAACCTGGATGCCTGCATCCATTGCAATCTTTGCTTGCGGGCCTGCCGCGAGGTGCAGTCCAACGATGTGATCGGCATGGCCGCGCGGGGGGCACGCTCGAAAATTGTCTTCGACTTCGACGATCCGATGGGTGAGTCGACTTGCGTTGCCTGCGGCGAGTGTGTCCAGGCCTGCCCCACCGGCGCGCTCCTGCCCGCGAGCATGGTCGACGCGGACGGCGTTGGGGTCGAAAAGGCCGACACGACGGTCGACAGCGTATGTCCGTTTTGCGGTGTCGGCTGCCAGATCACCTATCACCTTAAGGACGGCAAGATTCAGAAGGTGGACGGGCGGAACGGCCCAGCGAACCAGCAGCGGCTGTGCGTGAAGGGCCGTTTCGGCCTCGACTATGTCCACCATCCTCACAGGCTGAAAACGCCCCTCATTCGCAAAGACGGGGTGGGCAAGCGCTGGGACAACCAGGTCGACCCGGCCGACCCCTCGACCCATTTCCGCACCGCGAGCTGGGACGAGGCGCTCGATGCCGCCGCCGCCGGGCTGGTCCGTGCCCGCGAGGCGCATGGCGGCAACGCCGTCGCCGGCTTCGGCTCGGCCAAGGGCTCGAACGAGGAGGCCTATCTCTTCCAGAAGCTCATCCGCGCCGGCTTTCGCACCAACAATGTCGATCACTGCACCCGGCTCTGCCACGCGAGCTCCGTCGCGGCGCTCATGGAGACCATCGGCTCGGGCGCCGTCACGGCGCCCTTCACCGCGGCCGAGGACACGGACTGCATCATCGTCATTGGGGCTCGGCCGACGGACAATCATCCGGTCGCGGCGACCTTCATCAAGGATGCCGCCAGGCGCGGCGCCAAGCTGATCCTGATGGACCCGCGCGGTTATGCGCTCACCCGCCACGCAGATCATTTCCTGCAGTTCAAGCCGGGGACGGACGTCGCGCTACTCAACGCCATGATGCACACGATCGTGGCGGAGGGTCTCGCCGACGAGCAGTACATTGCCGGCTTCACCGAGGACTTCGAAGCGCTCCGGGAATCCCTCACAGACTTCACGCCCGAAGCGATGGCGGAGGTCTGCGGTATCGACGCCGAGACCATCCGAACCGTCGCCCGCACCTACGCCAACGCCGAGCGCGCCATCATCTTCTGGGGCATGGGCATCTCCCAGCATGTGCACGGCACGGACAACGCCCGTTGCCTGATCTCGCTGGCGCTCATGACCGGGCAGGTCGGTCGTCCGGGGACGGGGCTGCATCCTCTGCGCGGTCAGAACAACGTTCAGGGCGCGTCGGATGCCGGCCTGATCCCGATGGTCTATCCTGATTACCAGAGCGTCGCCGACCCGGACGCGCGCGCGAAGTTCGAGCGGTTGTGGGGCGTGGAGGACCTGAACCCCGACCCCGGCCTCACCGTGGTCGAGATCATGGATGCCGCGCGGGACCGTGACATCCGCGCCATGTATGTCATGGGCGAGAATCCGGCCATGTCCGACCCGGACCAGCATCACGCCCGCCAGGGGCTGGCGGCGCTCGACCACCTAGTGGTTCAGGAAATCTTCCTCACCGAGACGGCCTTCCACGCCGACGTGATCCTACCGGCGTCGGCCTGGCCGGAGAAAACCGGCACGGTCACCAACACGAACCGTCAGGTCCAACTCGGGCGGCCTGCCCTCGATCCGCCGGGCATGGCGCGCGAGGACTGGTGGATCATCCAGGAAATCGCGCGACGCGCCGGACTCGACTGGCGTTACGAGGGCCCGCGCGACGTCTATGACGAACTGCGCCAGGCGATGAACTCGATCGACGGCATCACCTGGGAGCGGCTCGAACGCGAGGACGCGGTCACCTACCCCTGCAATCACGAGGATGCGCCCGGCACCGAGATCATGTTCGCCGAGGGCTTCCCCACCCCGTCGGGCCGCGGCAGGTTCGTCCCGACCGAGGTGTTGCCACCCGACGAGCTGCCGGATCCGGACTACCCGATGGTACTCTCCACAGGCCGCATGCTGGAGCACTGGCACACGGGCGCGATCACACGGCGCGCGACGATCCTGGACCATCTAGAACCCGAGGCCGTGGCCTCGCTGCATCCGCGCGAGATGAGGCGCCTCGACGTCTGGCCCGGTGACCCGATCCGCGTCTCGACCCGGCGCGGCACCATCGAGATCGCCGCGCGCGCCGACCGGGATGTGCCAGAGGGCATGGTGTTCATCCCCTTCTGCTTCGCCGAGGCGGCGGCCAACCTGCTGACCAACCCACAGCTCGATCCCTACGGCAAGATCCCTGAGTTCAAGTTTTGCGCCGCGAAGGTCGAGGCCGCCGCGAAGCAGGCGGCGGAGTAGCACCATACTCAACCGTCATGCCCTGCCTTGACCGGCCATCTTATCGAGGTGTCTGGATAGAGATGCGCGGATCAAGTCCGCGCATGGCGAGTGAAAACCTGCCGAATTGACAGCCCCGCGCCGTCGCCCGAAACTTCCCGTTCACAACGGGAGGAAATCATGGACACGCCGAAAGTCTCCGTCGCCGAGATGGAAGAAAAGCATGTGGTCCACTACGCCGACTGCAACGGCTCGGACCTCGCCTATCTGGACCAACGCATACCCGGCCACGAGCGCGAGATCGTCAACGTCATCGGCATGAACGTGACCGAGAACATGGACGACCCCGATCTCGAGCCGAAGCTCGGCAACGCCCACGGCTTCTCGCTTGTTTACAACAAGGCGCATCCGGGGTCCGGCTCGGGCCCGGCCTTCCATGTTCACCAGACCGAGGAGGTGTTCATCCCCATGAAGGGCACCTGGGAGGTAGTCTGGCTCGAGGGTGAGGAGGAGCGCGCGATCGCGCTTGAGCCCCTAGACGTTGTCAGCGTTCCGACAGGTGTCTATCGCGGGTTCCGGTGTATCTCGGGCGAGGACGATGCGCTGATGCTCGCCATTGTCGGCGGCCCCGACGCCGGCAAGGTGTCGTGGCACCCGAGCGTCATCGAACGTGCCCGCGAGACCGGCCTCGAGGTGGACGACGAGGGCAATCTCAAAGAGGTCGCGGCGGAGTAGCCAAGAACCTCGTCATGCCCGGGCTCGACCCGGGCATCTCATTCAGGTATCGCGCAGGAGATGCGCGGATCAAGTCCGCGCATGACGACTGCGTGTTTTCCGTACCAAAGCCCAAAGAAAAAGGCCCGGCGCGTATCCGCACCGGACCACTCAAATATATGCGAGAGCATTTTCCACGGGCAGGTCTTTTTGTTCCCCCATTTCCCGCTGGTCGGGCGCCAGGCGCCGTTTCGTCTTTGCTCTACTCTCCTCCCCTCCCTCGGGCCGTCTTGCACACCGCCAGGATTATGTCCCGTACGGTGCACGGCACCCCGGTTTTTTTTCGGAGTGCCTTTACTGTGCCACCGCGATTTAAGTGAGTCCGAGCTCAAGAGTCAATTCACGTGAGGCCGTTTCTTAGGCATTCAGGTTTGTGAAGAATTCCGCCGCCTCGACTACATCCTCCGCACGATTAATATTGAAGAAGGGGTCCACACCAGAAACGAAAAACGGGACCACGACGAGGCGGTGCCGCGCCGTCCACAGGTCCACCTTGCGGATGTCCTCTTCAACCAGCGCGCAGCGCAGATCGTCGCGCAGATCGACCGGCCACAGCCCGAAAACCGGGTGGTTGCGGCCACCGGACGCGGCGCAAGCGAGGTCCGCGTTCTCAGATGCGGCAGCGTCCGCGAGCCGCGCCACCAGGTCCTCAGGAAAGAACGGCGCGTCGGTCGCGACCGTCACCACCCGATCGCAGTCGGGCGCGTTCGCGGCTGCCCATTCGAGACCAGCGAGGACGCCGGCCAGCGGCCCGGCGAATCCAGCAACCTTGTCCGCCACGACCGGCAGGCCGAACGAATCGAACCGAGACAATTCGCCGTTGGCGTTGATCACGATGTCCGAGACCTGCGGTGCGAGCCGATCTATCGCGTGAGCGAGCAGCGGCCGCCCGCCGACCTCGACCAGAGCCTTGTCACCGCCGCCGAGCCGCCGCGCCTGTCCGCCGGCAAGGATGACGCCGAGAATGGTCATCGCTCGTTGGAGATCGGCCCGAGCGCGATGTAGCCGAAAAGTAGGACGCACAGGAAGGCGATGGGCGTCCCGAGCAACCACATCAGGAACGATCCGACCAGCCGGATCGACATGATGGTGCCGGGCACGTCGCCGCCATCGGCCATGACCACGAACCAGACGAGAATCGCGAAGTCTGCGATCAGGATCGCCAGCAGCGCGCGGCCGAAAGCCGGCGCGATCAGTCCGGCACGACGCGCCAAGGCGAGGCTGCCGCGCCGGACCAGCCAGAACGCCATCAGGGCGGCGAAGATCACGATCGTCAGCGCGAACATCGCCGCGCCGAACCAGGGCAGAATGGGCAGCCCGACCGCTAGCAGCTCCCAGGACACGGCTGCGGCGATCAGAAGCGGTGCGGCCGCCGCGATCAAGACCCACAGCACGACCGGGCGACGGAATTCCCAGTCGTCGATGTTCGGATTTCCCTGTCCGGCACTCATTCCGCCGCATCCTCACCCACGTCCGCATCGAAGGTGATGCGCGCCTCCCCCGCCAGCACCATGAAGCGGCGGCCGCGCGCACGGCCGATCAGGGTCAGGTTCGCCTCGCGGGCCAGCTCCACGCCCCAGGCCGTGAAGCCCGAGCGCGAGACCAGGATGGGGATACCCATTTGCACGGTCTTGATCACCATCTCCGAGGTGAGCCGCCCGGTCGTGTAGAAGATCTTGTCCTCAGCCGTGACGCCCTTGAGGTGCATGTAACCGGCGATCTTGTCCACTGCGTTGTGGCGGCCGACGTCTTCCATGTAAATCAGGGGCTGGTCCCGTTCGCACAAGACGCAACCATGAATCGCGCCGGCGGCGAGATAGAGGCTGGGCGTGGTGTTGATCGCCCGGGTGAGTTCATAAAGCCACGACGTCCGCAGCTCGGCATCGGGCGCGAGCTCGACCCCCTCGAGGGATCCCATCAGGTCGCCGAACACCGTCCCCTGGGCGCAGCCGCTGGTCAGCGTCTTCTTCTTGAGCCGCGCCTCGTAGTCGGTCTCGCGGTCTGTCCGCACCACCACCACGCCGAGATCTTCGTCATGGTCGATGCCGGTGATCACGTCGCCCGGCAGTAGCATGTTCTGGTTCGCCAGGTAGCCGACGGCGAGATAGTCGGGATAGTCGCCGATCGTCATCATGGTGACGATCTCCTGGCCGTTCAGAAACAGCGTAAGCGGCCGCTCGACGACCACGCGCACGTTGACCGGATTGCCGTCCTGGTCGATGCCGCGCACGGGTTCGGTCAGGCGCGGGTCGTCGGGGGTCGGCTGCAGTCGCTCGTCGGAAACCATGGTCTGGCAAGCATATCAAAAAGACCGCGCGATTGGACATGCGCCATGCGCCTGCATAGATAAGGGAGGTCTCTCGGAAACCGGTGGAATCAGGTGAGTACAAATGGACAGCTTCGCCACGGCCTTTGCGGAAGCCGGCGCCCTCCTCGTCAGCTTCGACCCCGACTTTCTTTCGATCGTCGGGTTATCACTGCGTGTCAGCCTGACCGCGGTTGCGCTCGCCTGCCTGATAGGCTTTCCTCTTGGCGCGCTCATCGCGCTCTCCCGCTTTCCCGGCCGGGGCGTCATCGTCCTGCTGCTCAACACCTTCATGGGCCTGCCGCCGGTGGTGGTGGGCCTGATCGTCTTCCTGCTGCTGTCGCGCGCTGGCCCGCTGGGCGTGCTCGGCCTGCTATTCACGCCGACGGCCATGATCATCGCCCAGACGATCCTGGTGACGCCCATCGTCGCGGCGCTGACCCGGCAGATCGTCGCGGACCTGTGGGTCGAGTACGGCGAGCACCTGCGCTCGCTGGACGCGGGGCCCGTCGCCACCGTGGCGACCCTGATCACCGATGCGCGCTACTCGCTGGCGACCGTGGTACTGGCCGGCTTCGGGCGTGCCATAGCCGAGGTGGGTGCGGTGATGATCGTCGGCGGCAACATCGACCACGCCACTCGCGTCATGACGACGGCGATCGCGCTCGAGACCAGCAAGGGGAACCTGTCCACCGCGCTCGGGCTCGGGATCGTCCTGCTGCTGCTCGCGCTCGCGGTGAACGCCGCGGTGCAGCTCATCAACGCGTCGGCCAGCCGGCGGGCGGTGCTGGCATGAGCGGCCCGGCCTCGATTCTGCCGCTGCAGGTCTCGCACCTCGCCTTCGAAGCGGACGGTACGCGCCTGCTCGACGACGTCAGTTTCACGCTCAAGGCCGGGCGCCGCGCGGTGCTGCTGGGCCCGAACGGTTCGGGCAAGAGCCTATTGCTGCGCCTTTGCCACGGCCTCCTGCGGCCGACCTCCGGCAAGATTCGTTGGGCGATCGAGGGCCGGGCGCGGCGCCAGGCGATGGTCTTCCAGCGCCCGGTGATGCTCCGGCGATCGGCGATCGGCAACATCACCCACGCGCTAGCGGTGCGCGGCGTCCCGCGCGGTGAGCGTGCCGCCCGCGCCGAGGCCGCCTTGGCGCTGGCCGGGCTCACCGGGCTAGCGCGCCGCCCGGCCCGGGTCCTGTCCGGCGGCGAACAGCAGCGCCTCGCGCTCGCGCGGGCCTGGGCGGCCGAGCCCGAAATCCTTTTTCTCGACGAGCCGACGGCGAGCCTCGACCCAACCGCCACTCGCGCCATAGAAAGCCTGATCGAAGGATTCCACGCGGCAGGCACCACGATTGTCATGGCGACCCACGACCTGGCCCAGGCGCGGCGGATCGCCGACGAGATCCTGTTCGTGCACAAGGGCCGGCTGATCGAGCGCGCCGGCGCCGGCGCCTTCTTCGATGCGCCGCAGAGCGAAGAGGGCCGCGCGTTCGTGGCCGGAGAACTCCTGTGGTGATGCGCTTCGCCGTCCTTGCGGTGGCGTTCCTGGCTGCCTTCACGGCAGCCGTGGTGGCCGACGACCGCCCGCTGCTGCTCGGTACCACCACATCGGTTGACAATTCCGGACTTCTCGGGCCCCTGCTCGACGCATTCCGGGACGAGACGGGGATCGAGGTCCGGACCGTGGTGCGCGGCTCCGGCGCGATCCTCCAGCTTGGCCGCAGTGGAGACTTCGACGTCGTCCTAGTGCATCATCCCAACGCCGAGAGGGCCTTTGTCGCGGGCGGCGATGGTCTCGGCCGGCATCCAGTTATGACCAGCCGGTTCCTGATCGTCGGCCCTGAAGATGACCCTGCCGGCGTCCGCGCGGCACCCGACGCCGCAGCCGCAATGGAGCGGATCGCAGCCGGCCCATACAACTTCATATCCCGGGGGGACGAGAGCGGCACTAATGCGAGGGAACGCCACCTTTGGGGCCTCATCGGCCTTTCGCCCTGGACCGCGCGCAGCGGCTGGTATCGCGAGACAGGCTCGGGCATGGGCGCGACTCTCAACATGGCGAGCGTCCTGTCCGCCTACACCTTCACCGAGAGCGGCTCGTGGACCAACTTCGCCAATCGCGGTGATCTCGCGGTGCTATTCGAAGGCGGCCCGCATCTCGAAAACCCCTACGCCATCATCCCGATCAACCCCGAACGCCATCCCCACGTCGCCGCGCGCGACGCACGCCGCCTGGTGGACTGGATCTCGGGATCGGTCGGACAGGCCTTCATTGCCGGGTTCCGAGTGGACGGCGAACCGCCCTTCGCGCGCGCCCGCTAAAAAGCCCGGCACCCACGATTGACGCGCCCGACCCGGCCCGTCACGCTGCGGCCATGGCTCACCCGGCACGAACCATATTCTTCGCGCTTTTCGGGATCGCCGCGACAATGGTCGCCGGTGCGGCGGATGCGCAAGACCGGAACTCGGAGTTGCCCTTAATCGCGGTCCTCATCACATCGAACAACGCTGAGACGCAGGCCATCGTGGACGGTATGCGCGACCAGCTTGCGGCGCGGGGGCGCTGGCCGGGCGAGACCGTCCGCATTGAGGTCGTCGAGACCGGCGCCAACGCCGGACTTGCGGAGGATCTGGCGCGCGCATTTGCCCGTGAAAATGCGGATGCTCTGGTAGCCATCGGCGAGCCTTCGATCTCGGCCGCCGTCAATGCTAGCATCCGCACACCGCTAGTGGTGGCGAACATCTCGCTCGAGGCGGCCGAGGGCTACAAGCGCGAACTCCGGCGCCGGAACGTGACCGGCATCGTCTCGGGCGCGACCCACGGCGACCAGTTCGCCCTGATCCGGCAGCTCATGCCGAATGTGGAAACCGTGGCCGTGCCCATCGACCCGGTTGAGGGCAACATCCAGAAGCGCCTGGAAACGGTGCGGCTCGCGGCCCAGTACAGCGACATGAATGTCATGGCGCTACCGGTCTCGATCGTTCAGAACGCTGTAAGCAACCGGATCGCCAAGCTCGAGCCTGCGACCAGCGCGATCCTGCTCGACCGGGCACTCCTGCCTGACGTGCCCGTCGAGGCGCTTGCCGCGGCCGCCGCGCAGCGCGACCTGCCCCTGTTCGCGGATGACGAGGACGGCGTCATTCGCGGCGCTCTCGCCGCGATGATCGTTGAACCGTTCGGAATCGGCGAGCAGCTCGGGGATCTCGTCGCGCGGATCTTCGACGAACCAGCAGCAACCCGTGCCCCGTTCGAGCGCGCCCGCGCATCACATCTTGTGCTCAACCGGGACGCGCGCGCGCGCTTCGATTCGAGAGCGCTGGAGAACGAAATCGCGTCCGCGCGACGATCGGAAGTCGGTTGGGCTGACATAGCGGGCCCGCGCCCACGTATCAAACCGAGCGTGCCCGAACCGCCACCTCCCCTCGGGGTCGCGCGCGGCGTAACGGTGCCCACACCACTCCCAAGGCCGTCTCCGCCCCCCGGTTAGACAGGGGACCGCCCATGGCACAGATACTGCTCTCATATTCGGTGAGGATTGCCGTGAGAACGACGGAAAAACGCCGGAACTATGGGATTTTTCGTCCGTCATGCCGACTAGACGCGGTTCTCGACCTACATTCCGGTCGCAGAATGCACTACATACACGGTCATGAGCACTGAAATGTCGAAAAACGAGACCGAATCCGGCACCGGTAAGACCGGCGATCAGCCTGCGCTGATTGACCCGTTTGCCCGGCCAATCAGTTACTTGCGGGTCTCCGTGACCGACCGCTGCGACCTGCGCTGCGTGTACTGCATGGCCGAGGATATGACCTTCCTGCCGAGAGTAGAAATCCTGTCGCTCGAGGAGCTCGACCGGCTGTGCAGCGCGTTTGTGGACCTCGGCGTCCGCAAGCTGCGCCTGACCGGCGGCGAGCCGCTCGTGCGCAAGAACATCATGTGGCTGATCCGGCGGCTCGGCCGGCATCTCGATACCGGCGCCCTGGAGGAGTTGACCCTCACCTCGAACGGAACTCAGCTCGCACGCTACGCCGACGACCTCGCGGACGCCGGCGTGCGCCGGATCAACATCTCCCTCGACACCCTCGACGCGGCCAAGTTCCGGGCGATTACGCGCTGGGGCGATCTCGACCAGGTCATGGACGGCATCGCGGCCGCCCGCGAGGCAGGCCTCGCGATCAAGATCAACACGGTCGCGCTGCGCGGCGTGAACGACGAGGAAATCGACCGCCTCATCGCCTGGTGCGGCGAGTGCGGTTTCGACCTGACCTTCATCGAGGTTATGCCGATGGGCGAGATCGGCGAGCAGCGGCTCGACCAGTATCTTCCCCTGTCGATGGTCCGCAGCGACCTCGCGAAGCGCTGGACACTGACCGAGTCCGATCACACGACCGGCGGGCCGGCGCGCTATTTCGATCTTGCGGAGACGGGCCAGCGGCTCGGCTTCATCACGCCGCTCACGCATAACTTCTGCGAATCCTGCAATCGGGTCCGGCTGACCTGTACCGGCACGCTGTTCATGTGCCTTGGTCAGGAAGACGCTGCAGACCTGCGGGCACCGCTGCGCGCGAGCGACGACGACGGTCTTCTGGTCAACGCCATCAACGAGGCGATCGGCCGCAAACCCAAGGGCCATGACTTCGTGATCGACCGGAGGCACAACGCACCGGCGGTCGGCCGTCACATGAGCGTGACGGGCGGCTGAGGCGGTCGGCCACCGACATGTACTTCTCCGCGAGCACGTCCGGCATCGTCCATGTCGTGGTCGTTGCGGCATCTCTTGGGGCGCTGCCCGCTGTCGAGCTCGCCTTTGGTGATCACTTCGGACGGGGTGCGACGCGCGACGTGCTGACCTATGAGGAAAGTAACGAGTTCCGAAGCAAGTTCTTGAGCGGTGCACTCACCGACGAGGCGGGCGAGACGATCGAGGACGAGACCGCGGTCGGCATCGATCCGGACGACAATGTCGACAGCCTAACGAGTGGTGACTTCGGCTTCGACGAGCCGGGCGAATCCGCGCGAACGGACTCGCGCGCGGGCGACCCCACGGCTCTGAAGCAGATCAACAAGGAGGCAGACGACGCCGCCCCGGCGTGACAACGGCTGGTTTGTCACCATATGCCTAAGATATAATGCGTTTCCCGTGGCCGGATGGCCAAGCCCCGTTCACAGGTGCGAGATCGTGTCCCAGTCATCATCCCAAAAGTCCGCCGAGACCATTCCGGAACGCATTGCGTTCGTGGCGGCGAACTTCGATGCGGCACAGGACGCACTCCTGGACCTGGAAGCCCGGTACGCGAGCGTCGCGCCCGAAGATGCCGATGTGATCGTCGCGCTGGGCGGTGATGGCTTCGCGCTTCAGACACTGCGCCGGTTCATCGACAGCGACGCCCCGGTATTCGGCCTCAACAGAGGCTCGGTCGGGTTCCTCATGAACGATTTCCGGCTGGACGATCTTCCCGCCCGATTGCGGAACTCCCAGGCCGTTACCCTGTATCCGCTCTACATGGTGGCCCGGACGACCGACGGCCAGACAGAGGAGTCCGTCGCGATCAACGAGGTATCCTTGCTGCGCGAAACCTATCAGGCCGCCAAGCTGGAGATCCTCGTCGATGGCGTGGTGCGAATGCCGGAGCTTATCTGCGACGGGGCGCTGGTCGCGACCCCCGCGGGCAGCACCGCGTACAACCTCTCGGCCCATGGCCCAATCATTCCGTTGAGCGCCGAAATTCTCGCGCTGACCCCGATCAGCGCCTTCCGCCCTCGGCGCTGGCGCGGCGCATTGCTGCCACATGACTCCGAGGTCGTGTTCCGAATCCTCGAGGCCGAGAAACGGCCGGTGAGCGCCACCGCCGACGATTTCGAGGTCCGGAACGTGGCCGAGGTGACCATCCGGGAGGACCGGGCCCGCAGTTTCGAGTTGCTCTTCGATCCCGAGACGAATCTCGAGGAACGCATCGTCAAGGAACAGTTCTCGCCGTGATCGGTTTCGGCAGCGCGTCCGGACGCAAGGCGGACGCCGAAAGGGTCGAACTCCAACCGCCGGACATCTCCGCCTGGCGCACCGGCAACACCGGCATTCCCTTTGTGACGACCCTCGACAGCGGACGACCCGGGCCGCACGCCGCGATCAATGCCCTGATGCACGGCAACGAGATTTCAGGCGCGATTGCCCTCGACCACTTCATGCGGCAAAACCTCGCTCCGCTGCGCGGCAAACTGTCCTGCATCTTTGCCAACACGGCCGCGTTCGAGACGTTCAACCCCGCGACGCCCAACACATCGCGGTTCATCGACGAGGATATGAACCGGCTATGGGCCGACGGCGTGACGGATGGCGGTACCAACCTGGAACGCAGCCGCGTCCGCGTGCTGCGCCCTTTCTTCGAGACGGTGGATATGCTGCTCGACCTGCATTCAATGCAGTCGGAGAGCCCGCCCCTGCTGCTCTCCGGACCGAGCGAAAAGGGTCGGACGTTCGCCCGAAGCCTGAACAGCCCGGCCGTCATCGTCTGCGATACGGGCCACGCAAACGGCATGCGCTTGCGCGATTTCGCCTGGTTCAACACGCCTGGAGACCCCCATGTTTCCATTCTCGCAGAATGCGGCCAGCATTGGCGCAGGGGCACCGAAGGCGTCGCAATCGACACGGTCTACCGCTTTCTGCTCGTAACCGGCATGATCGCGGATGACGATGCTCAGCCGCACCTGGTGAACATGCCCGTCCCCCAACACTGGATTGAGGTTTCAAGGGGGTTCGCGCCGAAACACAACAATGCCGCGTTCACCGAGGCCTTCATCGGGATGGAGGTCATTCCCGGTCGCGGAACACCATTCGCGCGCGACGGAGACAGTATCGTTTACACACCCCATGACGATTGCGTCCTGATCATGCCATCGCGGCAGCTTGCCCCGGGCCAGACCGCAGTCCGCCTCGGGCGCCGCCATGCGTTCGACGACGGCGGCGATGACTGATCCGGTATCACCGCCATCACCAGTGCGCCGTCTCGGTCTCGGCGACCTGCCGATCTTCGCGCGGACGGTGGCGATCGCCTTCGTCGGCGGCGCCATCTTCAACGCGCTCAACCTGCCCCTGCCCTGGATGCTCGGCGCCATGACCGCGACCGGTTCGATCACGCTTGTGCGGATCGAGACCAACATGGACGTGCGACTGCGCACCGGGATGATCATCGTCCTTGGCGTTTTGCTCGGAAGCGCGTTCTCGCCGGAGATTCTGGAGCGCGCGGCCCTCTGGCCGGTCACACTAATCTCCCTCGCGGGCTATGTGCTGCTCAGCACCGTGTCCGGCTACATGTATTTCCGTCTCGCGGGCTTCGAACCCAAGACCGCCTTCTTCTCTGGTGTCCCGGGTGGGTTGAACGAAATGGTAACCATGACCGGCGCCATGGGCGGCAACGAACGGCAGGTGAGCGTGGCGCACACCACGCGCATCTTCCTCGTGGTGATGACCCTGCCATTCCTGTTCCGGATCATCGAGGACACCGACCTGGCACTCCGAACCTTTTCGTTTGACGGTGCAGCGCCGACTGCACTGGATATTGCGCTGCTGGCCGGCAGCGCCCTCGTTGGGCTCTACGGCGCGCGCTCCCTGAGGCTTCCCGCACCGCACCTGACCGGACCAATGGTGGCGAGCGCGGCGGTCCACCTGGCCGGCCTCACCCATGCCGCGCCGCCCGTTCTCCTGGTGGCGGGTGCGCAGACTCTGCTAGGCGCATCCGTTGGCGCGCGCTTCGCCGGGTTGACGTACCGCGACCTGGGCCGCGTCCTGCGGCTCGGCGGCATCGCCACCGCAATCCTGCTCACCATCACCGGAATCTTTGCAGTCGGGCTGCACGCGGTGACGGGAATCCCGTTCGCGTCGATTGTGCTCGCCTTCTCGCCCGGCGGCCTGACCGAGATGAGCCTCGTCGCCCTGGCACTCAACGTCGATACGGCCTTCGTCGCGACCCATCACATCGTCCGGATCACGGTGGTGGTGATGCTCGTGCCGTTCCTATTCCGGCTGATGCGCGCCCGCGGCCTAATCGACTGAGCCGCACCGCCGGAAACTGGCGCGCGCAACGCCGGCGGCGTATGGTCGCGGTCTGTCCACACTTCACGGGATAAAATCATGATCGTCGAACAGATCTGGACCGGAAACGCCGGGCGCAACTTCTTCTATATGGTCGCCTGCTCCGAGACGGGCGAGGCGGTGGCGATCGATCCCATCGAGCCGCCCAAGGCCCTCGCGGTGGCGAAGGAACGGGGTTGGGACATCACGCGGGTCTTCAACACCCATGAACATGCCGACCATATCGCGGGCAACGATGAGACGATCGCGGCGACCGGGGCGAAGCTGATCGGCCCGCACAATGCGGGCAACCGCATCCCGGGTATCGACGTGGGCGTACACGAGGGCGACCATGTACGGATTGGCAAGACGGTCGATCTCGAGGTCATCGAAACGCCCGGCCACACGCCGATCCACATCTCGCTGCTGGGACATACCCACGAACCGCACCTCCTGTGCGGCGACACTATTTTCAACGCCGGGGTCGGCCATTGCCACTCCGGCGACCCCAACGTCCTGTACGCGACCTTCCGCGACAAGATCGCGAAGCTGCCGGACGAGACCCGGATATATCCGGGCCACGACTACATCGCGAACAACCTTCAGTTCACGCTCGACCGCGAACCCGACAACGCGGACGCCAAGACACTTCTGGCAAACGTCGAGGGCCAGGATCCCGACGATGCCCTGGTCACCACACTCGGCCTCGAGCGCAGGGTGAACACCTTCATGCGCCTCGACAGCGCCGGCGTTATTGATGGCGTTAAGACGAAGTTCCCGGACCTCGGAGATAACCCGAGCGAGGAAGACGTTTTCCTGGGCCTGCGGCTGCTGCGTAACGACTGGTAGGCGCGCTCAAGAGACGATCCGCGCGACCATCACGCATCCGAGGGCCGCGAGGCCGACGAACACCCAGCGCTGGAAGACAGCGACCGACAGCCGCCCGCGCACAACCTGGCCGACCGCCATTCCCGCGAAAGCGGCGACGAGCGCAACGGCCACGGCGGGCCACAATCCCGTATCCATTGGCCGGTTCAGGCCGAACCCCACCGCCAGGGCACCGGGCGCGGCCAGCCCGACAAATCCCAGCGCCTGGATGAGTTCGTTCTTCTCGAATTCCGATGCCTGGAGATAGGGCGCCCCAGGGAGCACAAAGATCGCCGTCGCACCGTTGATGAGACCCGTCGCAAACCCGGCGACCGGCCCGGCGACACGCTCGGCGTGCCGCGGCACCCGAAACCGTACACCCGACAGCCCCAGAGCCGCGTAGAGCAGCAACATCGCCCCGATCAAGCCCGCGGCGATGGCGGGATCGGCATTCGCAATGACACCCGCGGTTGCGAGCGTTCCCACGAGGACCGCGGCGAGCATCGGCCAGATACGGCGCAGGACGCCGAACGTATTGGGACCGGCGAACGCCTGCCAGATATTGGTCAGGAAGGTGGGCACAATCAGAATCGCCGCCGCGACATCGGGCGCGATCACCGCGCCAAGCACACCCATGGATATCGTCGGTAGGCCGAACCCCACGACGCCCTTTACAGCGCCGGCGACCGCGAAGACGGCGGCGACAAGTGCCAGCCCGGCGATGCCGATTTCCACGATAGCTGCCTAGCTGATCGTCCCGAGCCAGTCCGCGAGCGCGCGGCCGATCTCGTCGGGCGAGTCCTCCTGGATGAAGTGTGAACCCTTGACCGTGACCTCAGTCTGGTTGGCCCACGTCCGGCAGAAGTCCCGGCTTTCGCCCTCGCCTAGGATGGCGCCGGGCTCGGCATTGATGAAAAGCTTCGGGAGTTCCGCGGTCGCGATCCAGGCCGCGAAGGCGTCGACAATGGCCGTCACATCCGCGGGCTCGCCATCGATGGGAATCTGGCGCGGCCAGGTCAGAGTCGGACGGCGAGATTCTCCGGGCTCCAGGAAAGGACGGCGATACTCGGCCATCTCCTCGTCCGTCAGGTCACGCAGGATCGAGCCAGGCAGCATCCGCTCGACGAAGAAGTTCTCCTCGAGCACCATCTTCTCTCCCGCGGGCGAGCGGAACCCCTCGAAGGCCGGCCGCGCACGTTCCGGGAAATCGTCCCAGCTGCGCGACTTCACGATTGCCTCCATGTAGGCGATCCCCTTGACCGCTGTACGGTTCCGGTTCGCCCAGTCGAAACCCAGCGCGCTGCCCCAGTCGTGGATCACGAGCGTGACGTTGTGCGTGATATCAAGCTGCGCGAGCAGCGCGTGGAGATACTCGCGATGCTCGACGAAGCGATAGCGGTCCAGGCCGCTGTCCGGCAGCTTCTCGGAATCCCCCATGCCGATCAGGTCCGGCGCAATGCAGCGCCCGAAGCGCTCGGCGTAGGGGATGATGTTCCGCCAGAGGTAGCTGGACGTCGGGTTGCCGTGCAGAAAGACGATGGGATCTCCATCGAGATTGCCCGCCTCGACATAGGCCATGCGACGGCCGTTCACCTCGGCGAACTTCTTCTCGGTCCAGGTCATGCGACCAGCCTCTCGCGCGGGAAGATCAGGGAATGAGGACCGTCGATCCCGTGGTGCGCCGCGCCTCGATGTCGCGCTGTGCCTTCGCCGCGTCCTTGAGCTTGTAACGCTGTTTCACCCGCACCTTCACATGCCCCCGTTTGATCGCCCGGAACAGGTCGTCCGCCCGCGCCATCGTCTCCTTGCGGCTGGTGGTGTAATTCACCAGCGCACAGCGCGCGATAAAGGGTGATCCAAGCGCCCCGGTTGCGGCGATATCGGTCTTCGGCGGCTTGCCCGATGCGCTCCCGAAGCTGATGACAGAGCCGCGTAGACGCACGCTTGCCAGCGATTCCTCCCAGGTCTCCTTGCCGACCGAATCGTAAACGCAATGCGCACCCTGGCCGTCGGTCAGCTCGCGAACCTTCTTGGCGAACTTCGGTCCCTTTCGCTTGACCACGATCGGATGGTGACAGCCGTTGCGCTTGGCAAAACGGGCCTTCGCTTCGGTGCTTACCGTACCGATCACCCTCGCGCCGAGCGCACTCGCCCACTGGCACATGATGATCCCGACACCGCCCGCAGCGGCATGCACCAGAATCGTGTCCCCACGCTTCACCTGATAGGCATCCCGCAGAAGATACTGCGCTGTGATTCCCTTGAGCAGGGCGGCCGCAGCCTCACGATCTTCGATGTACTTGGGGATGGTGATCAGGCTTTCGACCTTCGCCACCCGGCGCTCGGAATAGGCATCGAAGGCCTGCCCGCCTATATAACCGACCCGGTCGCCGACTTTCAGGGCCCGTACGCCAGGGCCCACCGCCTCCACAACCCCGACCGCCTCGTTGCCCATGCCGTTAGGCATCGGCATCGGGTAGAGCCCTGTACGGCGGTAGGTGTCCGCGAGATTGAGGCCGACGGCCGTGTGACGCAACAGAACCTCGCCCCGGCCCGGGGCCGGAACTTCCACGGTCTCCCATTTCAACTGCTCGGGGCCGCCCTTCTTGTAGATACGAAACGCCTTGGTCTGCATGTCTCTCCCCATTCTGGTTGATTGGTTAATCTATCCGGACGCGCGCTGGTAAAGCTGCACGAGATTCCCGTCAGGATCGCGGAACGTCAGTGTCTTGCCATGGCTGCCCATGTCGCGTTCTCCGACAACCTCCCCGCCAGCCGCGGCAATGGCCGCGCCTGCCGCCGCCGCATCCGGTACCTCGAAAACGACCGTTGCACCGACGGCACCATCCGGCGCTTCGTCGCGCGAACTGAGGGCAAAGTTGGCGCCACCCGCCTTGAGCTGCGCCCACTTGTCGCCGTCCTGAAAGGCAAGATCGAGGCCCAGCGCATCGCGATAGAAGGCGACGGCTCGGTTCATGTCGCCGGTGATGTAATAGGCATTCTGAAGTTTCTCGACGGTCATCTCACTCTCCACTTGTGCGGCCATCTTCCGTGTTCCCGGCGCGAAACACCACCGACAGGTTGTTCACAGGCATCTCGAACACCCGGTCCAGGGTCAGACCCACCTGCGAGGCGGCGTCGCACACATCCGTCAGGTCGCGCAAACCCCATTCCGGATTCCGTGCACGTAGTGAGCGGTCGAACGCTTCATTGCCCTCCGACATATGAGCACCGTCGCAGATGAACGGACCGTACATGAAGAGCAAGTCACCAGCCGGCAGGATGCGCGCGGCACCCGCGAGGAGGCCGACGCAGGCGGACCAGGGCGAGACCTGGAGCATGTTAACGTTGTAGATCATGCGGATCGGCGGAGCGGGCCAGGTTTGCTCGACCGGCCAGACATCGGAACGCACGTCCAACAGGACCGGGGCACGCAGGTTGGGCAAACCGAGGCCGGCGAACCGGTCGGACATGGCATCAATCCGCTCCGGGTCGCTCTCGCTCGGCTGCCAGACCCGTGGGGCGAACACATCCGCGAAATGCGCTGCATGCTGGCCCGCGCCGCTGGCGATCTCGAGAATGCTTCCGTCGGACGGCACCAGTTCGCGCAGCACCGCTTCGATCGCGTCGCGGTTGCGATCGGCGGCGGGCCCCGCGTGCGACGGCCCGCTCACGCGCCGGCCCCGAGTTCGCGCTGCACCGCGTGATGCAATGCAAGCGTCTCCGAATCGGACAGATGGTGGCGCTCCAGCGCCTCGACCAGCAGCGAGAGATACTCGTGACATGTGCCGCGCGAGCCCTGCGCCGACGCGATGATCCGCGCCGACAGATCCCGCGGCAGATCGCCGGCATAGTTGCGGTGATCGCGATTGGCGACGAAACCAAGCGTCCAGATGCGCTCGGCGTCGGTCTCGGCCTCCGCCCAGGTCGGCACATAGACGCCGCCACTCATTTCGCGCCGCCACAGCGCATCCAGAATCTCTTCCCGACCCCGGACGGGGACGCGAAACGCGACCCCGGCGCAGGTGCCACCGGGTTCGAGCGCCAGCCCGAGACCCGGCCGCTCGAAGGACCCGCGGGCGCGGATGGTCCAGAAGGTGAAGGCCCGGCGGTATGCCGTGAGCATCGCAGCGCGCGTTTCGTCCGGCTCGAAGCGCGGATCCCAGATCAGGGACCCCGCGCCGAAGACCCACAATTCATCGGGGGCCGGAGATGTTTCCAGCGTCTCGCGGAGATTGGCGTTGCGCTGAGCGTCGGTCCATTCGACGAAGGATGTCGGCGGGGGATTGATCGGTTCTTCGGGCATGGCAAGCTCGTACGCGGTGCGAACCGCAAAACAGAAATTCGGGGCGGAACGAAGCCGGGCCTGTTATTCTCCCACGCCAACTGCTTTTCCGGGAGAGAGAATATGTCTGGCGACAATCTGAAATCGCACTCCGTTGGCTGGATCGGCACCGGCAAGATGGGCTACCCGATGGCCGGGCTGCTCATTCAGGCCGGCGCGGATGTGAAGGTCTACAACCGTACGGCATCAAAGGCCGAGCCATTGGGTGTAGAGGTTGTCGCCAAACCGTCGGACCTTTCCGACCGTGACATCGTGTTCACGATCGTCACCGACGATAAGGCTATCCGCGAGATGATCACCGGCCCTGACGGTGTCCTGTCCGGTTCGTCACTGCCGAAGATCATCAGCGACAGTTCGACAATCTCGATCGAAACATCTCAGGATATGCGCGCCGCATGTGAGGCGAAGGGTGTTCAGTTCCTCGCCACCCCGATCAGCGGCAACGGGCATGCGGTCGCCGCCGGCAAGGCAACCCTTGGCGTCTCCGGGCCGCGCGAAGCCTACGACATCGTACGTCCCTTCATCGCGGCGCTCGGCCGGGCCGAGACCTATATCGGCGAGGGCGATTCCTCGCGTCTAGCGAAGCTGGCCCACAACGTCATGCTTGGCGTCGTCGCCCAGTGCCTCGCGGAGATCACGGTGCTTTGCGAGAAGGGCGGGATCGAACGGCACGCGTTCCTGAATTATTTCAACAACAGCGCCATGTCCTCGATCTTCACCAACTACAAGGCCCCGGCCCTGGTGAATCTCGACTATACGGCCACGCACACCTCGAAGATGCTGCGCAAGGATCTCGACCTCGCGCTGGCCGAGGCCCGCGCACTCGAGGTGCCGATGCCGGTCACGAACCTCACGCGCGAGCTGGTCCAGGCGTTGATCGGCGCCGGACATGGCGAAGACGATTTCGCCGCGCTGATCGAAATGCAGGCGAGCGCTGCCGGCTACGAGATCAAGCCCGAGAATGTCGAGGTCTCCGACGGCCTCAAGGACGCGGCCGAGTAATCCGTACACGGAGGTCAGAATGCCGGACGATACTTCCCCGCGCCCCAATTCGCCCGAGGCGCGCGATGCCGCATCGATCATTCACCCGCTGACCAACCTGAAGACGCATCTGGAGAAGGGCCCGGTCGTCATCGAGGAAGGCAAGGGCGTCTGGGTGACCGACAATCAGGGCAAGGAATATATCGAGGGGATGGCGGGCCTCTGGTGTATCTCGCTGGGCTACGGGCAGGACCGGCTGGTCCAGGCCGCCGCCAACCAGATGGCTCGGCTGCCCTACTACCACCTGACCAATCACAAGAGCCACTCGCCGGTCATCGACCTTGCGGAGATGCTGCTCGACATCGCGCCCGTGCCGATGTCGAAGATCTGGTTCGCCAATTCGGGTTCGGAAGGCAACGACAGCGCTGCCCGGATCGTCTGGTACTACTGGAACGCGATGGGCAAACCGGAAAAGCGTAAGATCATCGCCCACCAGCGCGCCTATCACGGCAACACCATCGCTTCGGCCAGCCTGTCGGGCATGCACTACAACCACGCCTCCTTCGGCCTGCCGCTCGAAGGCTTCCTGCATGTCACCCCGCCGCATCACTATCGCTATGCCGAGCCCGGCGAGAGCGAGGAAGATTTCGCGACCCGGCTCGCGGACGAGCTCGACGCACTGATCGAGGCGGAGGGCCCCGAGACGGTGGGCGCGTTCTTCACCGAGCCGATCATGGGCTCCGGCGGCGTGATCGTCCCGCCACCGACCTATTACGAGAAGATTCAGGCCGTGATCCGCAAGCACGACATGCTGTTGATCGCCGACGAGGTGATCACCGCCTTTGGACGCACCGGCAACATGTTCGGCACCACTACCATGGGCCTCGAGCCCGACATGCTGGTCTGCGCCAAGGGTCTGTCGAGCGCCTACATCCCAATTTCGGCCCTGATGGTGAATGCGCGCGTGTTCGACGCGATCGCGGAGGAAAGCGACCGAATCGGCGTATTCGGGCTGAGCTTCACCTACTCCGGACATCCGGTCTCTGCCGCCGTGGCACGCGAGGCGCTGCGCATTTACGCCGAGGAGAACATCGTCGACCATGTCCGCGAGATGGAGCCGCATTTCCTCGGTGGCCTGCAGACGTTGATGGATCACCCGCTCGTCGGCGAGGTGCGCGGAAAGGGCCTGGTCGCGGGCGTCGAACTGGTGCGCGACAAGGATACGGGCGAGGCGTTCGACCCGGCTCTGGCGGTCGGCCCGTACTGCAACCAACGCGCCGAGGGTCACGGCCTGATCGTGCGCGCCATCGGCGACACGATTTCCTTCTGTCCGCCGCTGATCATCAATCGCGCGGAGATCGAAGAGATGATCGCGCGGTTCCGCCGCGCGCTCGACGACACACTCGAAATGCTGCGGTCCGAGTGACAAATCGCCGCGGAATAGCTCGGAGGAGAGCGCCATGTCAGGCAATCTCGCGGCGCTGACCGCCGCACAGCTCAGCGATCTGTACGCGGACGGCGAGGTCTCACCGGTCGAGGTGACCCGCGCGGTGCTCGACCAGATTGACGCCCACAATCCGACGCTCAACTGTTTCTGCCTCGTCGATGCCGGGTCCGCGCTCGCAACGGCGCAGGAGTCCGAGGCGCGCTGGAAAAAGGGCGAACCCATGTCGGCGATCGACGGCATTCCGGTCTCGATCAAGGACCTTACCCTGACCAAGGGATGGCCCACGCTGCGCGGCTCACGAACGACCAATCCCGACGGCCCGTGGGACGAAGATGCGCCCGCGACGGCACGGCTGCGCGAGGCCGGGGCGGTCCTCACGGGTAAGACTACAACGCCGGAGTTCGGCTGGAAGGGCGTCACGGACAATCCGCTTACGGGGATCACGCGCAATCCTTGGAATCCCGAGCGAACACCGGGAGGATCGTCCGGGGGAGCGTCGGCGGCCTGCGCAGCATTCATGGGGCCGCTTCACCAAGGCTCGGACGCGGCGGGCTCGATCCGCATCCCATCTGCCTTCGCCGGCATCTTCGGCCACAAGCCGACTTTCGGACTGGTGCCGAACTACCCCCTGCCCGGCCATATCGGCAATCTCGCGAACATGGGCCCCATGACCCGGACCGTGACCGACGCCGCAATCATGCTGAATGTCCTGGCTGCCCCAGATTCACGGGACTCGATGGCCGCGCCTGCATCCGCGCAGAACGAGAACTACTTGAACGCGCTCGACGCCGGGATCGACGGCGTGCGGATCGCCTTCAGCCAGACCCTCGGGGACCATGGCTGGGCTGACGACGACGTCGCCGAGGCCGTCGCTGCCGCGGCCAGCACACTCGAGGAACTGGGTGCCGTGGTCGAACAGGTCGATCCCGATATCCCGCCCGTTCGGCCGATCATCGAGGTGATCTGGGCCGCAGCGGACGCCTGGCTCGTTGACCAGATGCCCGCCGACAAGCGGGAACTCATGGACCCGGGCCTCCTCGCGATTGCCGAAGAAGGCCGCAAGCTTTCCGTCACCGACCTCGTCGGCGCGCACGCGGCGCGGGTCGAACTCGGCAACCGGATGGCACGGTTCCATGAGAATTACGACCTGCTGCTGACACCGCAGATGCCGCTCGAGGCGATTGCCGCGGGCCGAAACATCCCCGAGGGCCGGGATATGCAGCAGTGGGTGGACTGGTGCCCCTTCACGTACCCCTTCAACCTGACCATGCAGCCTGCCTGCTCGGTCCCGTGCGGACTCGGCAGCGAGCGCCTGCCGGTCGCGTTCCAGCTTGTCGGCCGGCACTGGGAAGACGCGCTGGTGCTGCGCGCCGCACGGGCCTACGAGAAGGCCCAACCGTTCGCTGCCGCTCCGGGCTACGTCTAGCTCGAGCCTGTCGCTCAGACCTGCGGAAGCCCGGCCGGCTTTCGGTGACGCCACGGCATCGCGGCCTCGAGCTGCGAACCCAGCCGGAATAGCGTCGCTTCATCGGCGAAACGGCCCACCGCCTGCACCGAGACCGGGAATCCCTCCGCCGTCGTGCCCACGGGCAGACTGATCGCCGGCTGACCGGTAAGATTGAACCAGACCGTGAATGGCGAAAATGCCGCCACCCGGTCCCAGTATTCGTCGGCGTCGTCCATCATCATATCGAGCCAGCCGAGCTTTGGCGGCATGTGGCCGAGCCCCGGGGTCAGCAGCACATCGTGACTGTCATGGTAGGCCGCCATGCGCCGCCCCGCCTGGTGCATTCGCGCCTGGGCAAGGAACACATCGTGGCCGGTCACGCGCTCGCCCCTGGTGGCCGTCGCCGCGACAACATTCTCGACCTCGCCCGGCTCCGGCAACCGGTCCTTGGTGGGGTGGCTGCGAATGGCCTGCGCGGCATTCGACGCCATCAGGGTGCGGAAAATTACCTGCATCTCGTCATTGTCGAGCGGTGGGTCGGCTTCGACGACCTCGTGCCCCAACCCCTGGAGCACCGCGACTGTCTCATCGAGCACGCGTGCATGCTCCCCATCGGTGCGCGCGCCCGTCACACCGCCATGGCTGAACCCGATGCGCAGGGTGCCGGGATCGGCGCCCGCCTCCTCAAGGAACGGTCGTACCGGCGGCGGTGCGAAATACGGATCGCCCGGCGCGGGGCCCGCGGTTGCATCGAGGATCGCGGCATGGTCGCGCACCGTGATCGAGACCGCGTGCTCGGCAACGATGCCGCCCATGCGCTCGCCGAGCCCCGGCGCGAAGGAGTTTCGGCCACGCGTGGGCTTCATCCCGACAAGCCCGCAGCATGACGCCGGCACCCGGATCGAGCCGAACCCGTCGCTGGCATGTGCCGCCGGAACGATGCGCGCCGCCACGGCGGATGCCGCACCGCCCGACGAGCCGCCGGACGTCACCGCGTCGTCCCATGGGTTGCGGGTCGGACCGTAGAGCTGCGGTTCGCAGGTAATCGACATGCCGAACTCGCAGGTGTTCGTCTTACCGAAGATCGCCATGCCCACGCGCTTAAGCCGTGCGACGGTCTCGCTGTCGCTGTCGGGCACAACGTCCGCCGTGAAACGGCTGCCGCCCGTGGTCGGCACGCCGGCGAGCATCGCGCCGAGATCCTTGATCAGGTACGGCGCGCCGGCCAGCGGCCCCTTGGGCAGGTCGACGGTGGCGGCAGCACGGCCATGGTCGTAGAGCTCGATGACGACAGCGTTGAGGGCCGGATTGCGAGCCTCGCAGCGCGCGATCGCGGCCTCCATAACCTCCGCGGCCGTCACCTCGCCCGCGCCGATCAGCGCGGCGAGCCCGACCGCATCATGGTCTTCGTAGTCATCGAATCCCGCCACAACGCATCTCCCGGAGGTCTGGCGAGTTGATTGCCGCGACCGATTTGTCCAATGTCACGAACACATGGTCCACTAAAACTGCACGCGATGTCACGCCCCAACATATTGCTCGGCGCCAGCCTGGCGGCCGTGGCCGGGATCGGCTTCGCCGCGAACTCCACCGCAGCAAAGGTGGCCTATGAAGGCGGGACAAACCCGCTGACCTTCCTGACGCTCCGCTCGACACTGGCGGCCGTCCTTGTTCTGCTCATCATCCTGACAACCCGGCGCAGCCTGCGCCTGCCGCCCGGCCGCCGGCTGGCGGCGTTCGGCCTCGGTGCCCTCGTCGCGCTCTACTCCTACGGCACGCTGGGCTCGATCCAGTACATACCGGTCGCCCTCGCGATCCTGATTCTCTACACCTTCCCTTTGCTCACCAGCATCTACGCCTGGGTCAGCGGCCAGGAACGGCCAACGGTGCTGTCGGTGGGCGCCCTGCTCGCGGCGTTCGTCGGACTTGTGCTGGCGCTCGATATCCGGGGCGGCGCGCTCGACATTCGCGGGGTCGGCCTCGCCGCGATGGCGGCGCTCGGCCTGACCGTGGTGATCATCCTCAACAACCGGCTCGTGGGTGCAGGGGATTCCCGGCCCATCACCTTTCACATGATGCTGTCGGCCTCGGTCATCTTTGCGATCGTGACCGGGGTCGCGGGCGACTATGCCCTTCCCACAACCACGGCTGGGTGGACGGGATTCCTGATCGGCCCCGCCGCCTATGCCGCGGCGATCGTGACCGTTTTTGTCGCGATCTCGCTCGCGGGCCCCGCGCCGGCGGCGATGTCGATGAACGTGGAACCCGTCGCGAGCCTGACCTTCGGCTTCCTGATCCTCGGCCAGGCGCTGGGGAACGTGCAGATTCTCGGCGCCGGGCTGGTCATCGCGGCCGTGGTGTCGCTACGCTTGGCCGACATGCGCATCCCCGGCCCCAACACGGAGAAAAAACCATGACCGACCTGCTCGAACACAGCGCGGCCATCGCCGAGATGCTGAAGGTCCGCGGCGAGACCGTCGCGGTTGCCGAGACCTCCGCAGGCGGGCTCGTCTCGGCCCAGCTGCTCGCCGTCGGCGGTGCATCTGCCTACTTCGTCGGCGGAGGCGTGCTCTACACCGGCGACGCGCGCGAAAACCTGGCCGGCATCACCGACGCCGACATGGAAGGAATGCGCTCGAGCAGCGAGCCCTTTGCAGAGCTCCTGGCGGCGGCCCTGCGCGAGCGGTTGGGTGCAACCTGGAGTGTGGCCGAGACCGGCGCGGCGGGCCCGACCGGCAACCGCTACGGAGACGATGCCGGCCACACCTGCGTCGCCGTCGCCGGGCCCGTGTCGAAGGTGCGTACGCTCGAGACCGGCAGCACCGATCGAGGCGACAACATGTGGCGATTCTCGGCAGAGGCGCTGGATTTGTTCATGCTATGTCTCCGGGAAGCGCCGGAAACTTAAGCTGCATATCTCGATACCTACGGGTTGGATTAAATTTCTACTTTGGTAAAATCTTATTTGGACCAACCCGGTCGGGAGAGTATGTAAACGGGGACGAGGCTACGGTACCTTCCAACATCGACCGGAAGAAATAATTTAAAGGGGGAATCTCCAGGATGACCAAGAAGGCACTACTTGCCGCTGCGGCAATGATCGCACTGACGGCGTGCGGGGGGCAAGAACTGGGCAAGGCGCAGAAGACTGCTGCGGACAGCACCGAGTTCGACAACGCATTGGCGGCTGGATACCTCCGCCTGGCCCAGGCGGAATACGCCGAGGCCGATTACAAAGACACCGACTATTTCGCGCGTCAGTCCATGCTGGCCGCCAACCCCCTGAAGGTTGTCGACCTTCCCGAGGCGAACGCCCGCGCACTGCCGCAGTCCGACGCTTTCTACGTCGCGACGGCACGCCAGGAACTGGCCGAGATTTTCGAGGCTGGCGCCCGTGTGAAGGCACCGCAGCTCGCCGCGACCGCGCAGGTTGCTTACGAGTGCTGGACCCAGGAGCTTGAAGAGAACGAGCAGCCGGCGCACATCGAGGCCTGCCGCGACCAGCTCGACGGCCTTATCCCGGCGCTGCGTAACGCCGTTGCCGACCCAGCTCCGGTGGGGAAGGCTAAGCCGGCTAAGGCGAAGAAGGCCAAACCGCCGAAGGGCAAGACCTTTGTCGTGATGTTCCCGAATGGCGGCACCAAGCTCGACGATGCGGCCAACGCCGCACTGAGCAAAGCGGTCAAGCATGCCGACAACTTCAACCCCGTGCAGGTCATCGTTAGCGGTTACACCGACACGGTCGGCAGCGCCGCCAGCAACGATGCACTGTCGAAGCGCCGGGCTGCGGCTGTCGCGGCGGCACTGCGCATCCGCGGGATCTCGCGCGACGACATCAAGATGGAAGGCTATGGCGAGGAATTCCTTGCGGTCCGCACCGCTGACGGTGTGGCCGAAGCGAAGAACCGCCGGGTCGAGATTTCGGTCGCCCCGTAAGCGGGTCCGATATCCGGAACAGAGAGGGCGTCGGCGTCGGCCGGCGCCCTTTTTCTATCCGGGCATGACAGGTTCGCGGGCAACGCTATTGGCCAGGCAAGATCGATGACAGCATAATGAGTAGCGCCGCAGTCCGCGCCCCCTCGATGCCCCTTCTGTTCGCGATGATGTTCGCGAGCCAGCTCGCCACGACGATTTTTCTGCCCGGGCTGCCGGGAATCGCGCACGACCTGGAGAGCAGTCTTTCGGCTGCCCAAATGATGCTCCCGGCGTATCTCGGCAGTTTTGCCATCGCACAGCTGTTCGTCGGCCCCTTGTCCGACGGGTTCGGACGACGCCGGGTCATCATCGGTGGATTGAGCCTGTTCAGCCTGGCCAGCCTGGCCGCAGCCCTAGCACCCGATATCGAGCTACTTCTGGCAGCACGCGCGGTGCAGGCAAGCGGTGCCTGCGCAACGATGGTGGTCGCCCGCGCCATCATTCGCGACACTTCCCAGGGCGCGGCCGCGGCGCGAGCGATGAGCGCGCTGGCCATCGCCATGGCCGTGGGACCATCCGCCGCACCACTCATCGGCGGCCAGCTCGTCACTTGGTTCGACTGGCGTGCGACCTTCTACTTCACCTGCCTGATCAGCGCCGTCACGGCGGTCACGGTGCTCCGCCACCTCGAGGAGACGTTGCCGCCCGAGCGGCGGCGCAGCGCACGCGCGGGCGAACAAATCGTGACGTATCTCCGCCTGCTCGCAAACCCGGCCTTCCTCGGCTACAGCCTCACAGTCGCCTTCGCCAGCGGCGCCATGCAGGCATTCCTGACTGCTTCGCCCATCGTCCTGATACTGCGCATGGATATGCCGCCTGCCATCTACGGGATATGTGTCATGGCGATGCCGATGGTCTACATGGTCGGCAGCTACCTCGCCGGCCGGCTCACCCTGTGGGTCCCGATCGACCGCATCGTCCTGGCGGGTGGTCTCACAAGCGCCAGTGGTGGGCTGATGCAACTGGCCTTCGGCCTCGGGATCGGCGGCATCGACGTGGCGCCGGCGCATGTTCTCGGCGCCTTCGCCATCTCGAATCTGGGAACCGGGCTGGTGCTGGCCTGCTGCTATGCCCAGGCGCTCAACACAGTGACGCCGTCCTATGCCGGAGCCGCCTCGGCGCTCAGCGGCTTCATCCACATGGGCTGGGCATTCATCCTGACCCTGGCCGTCGCCAGCGTCTCCCATGAGACATCGCTGCCGCTGGGCGTCGCGCAGATGACCACCACCGGATTGAGCCTGACGACGGCGCTGCTGCTGGTTTTCGTGTTCAGGCGCCGCACCTAGACGGGGGCGTAGAAGGTGCCCTCGACCTCGAAGATATCGTCCTGATTGAGCGCCGAGACCTCGAGAATCGTGCGCGGCGGATAGGGCCCGCCCGCCCACATCTCTTCCTGGACCGTGTTTACGATCGGCCGGTAGCGGTCCATATCCGTGACATAGACGGTTAACCGGACCGCATCCGCGAGGTCCGCGCCTTCCGAGGCCGCGATATGCGCCATGTTCACGAAAGCCTGGCGGATGCGGTTCTCGTCTCCATCCACCAGCGTGTTGGTGGACGGGTCTATGCCGCGCATTCCAGCGACAAAGACATAATCGCCTGCGCGGCTGGCGAGCGACCAGGTGCCGGTCGGCTCGATGGCGCCGTCGGGCGCGAGATAGCGTATGTCTGAGTTTTTTCCTGCCACGACTGTCACCCGGGATTGGAGAAACTACGCTCAGGCAGTCTAGGTCGTAGCAGCGCTTCGCGTCCATCCGGCGCAGCGTACGGCCGAACTACTCCGAAGCCTTCGCGCAGGCGTTTGCCGGGGCATTTGGTACGAACACACGCACAACGGCGCGAATGAATGGATCGGCGTTCTGCAGCTTCGCCTCGAAAACGTCGGCCGACACCACGCAGGATCGTTGGCGCGGTGCAGATCGCGTTCGACATGCGCGGACAATCGTCCACCAGGGCCATCTCTCCAAATATCTCGCATCGCGCGACCACGTCTTCGAGCGTGTCGCGGTCGAGTTCAGTTCTGCCGAGATCGTCGAGCTGACCTCATCTGCGCGATGTTCAACATGATCAACCGCTTCAACGATTCCCTAAAGCTGCCCATCGAAATGCAGCCCGAGGTGGACAAGATTCGCGGCTCGGCGCGCATCGACCCCCAGAATATCAAGACCTATCTGCGTTGGCTCGCAGACAACTGGCCGGACAACTTCGACGATCTCAACGAACGCGCCAGGGCAGCGGCCGACGCGGCTTAGGCCTGCGTGATCATGAAACAGAAGCTTGGTGCGGGCGGCCGGACTTGAACCGGCAAGGCCATTCGGCCGAGGGATTTTAAGTCCCTTGTGTTTACCAATTTCACCACGCCCGCACGGAAACAAGCTAAAGGCGCTATACTTGTAGCCAACGACCCGCCACGCCGACAAACGCAAATAGGATCCGCATTCATGGACGGTTTCGATATCGCGCGGCTGATCGCGCTTGCGGGCGCGCTCGTGATCCTCGCCCCGACGCTCCTGTTCATTTTTTGCGATCGGAAGGCTGCGGCGAAGAATGCCGTGATCTGGATGGCGCTCGCCGGTGTCACGGCCCTGATCTGGACCGCCGTCTGGCAACCCTGAGGCCAGCAGGTCAGTCGTTCGACTTGGGCGCCTCAACCCCGCCCGCAATCGGATCCTGGCCAAGAGCACGGATCAAATCACCCAGCTTCCCCGCCGCCTCGTCGAGGCGTGCCTGGTCGGGTCCGCGTAACACGAGGTTCGTCCCGGGCCGCCCGTCGAAGAAGAACGGGTAGCTGCCGATATCCATGTCCGGATAGGCGCCCTGCAACTGGCCCAGCTCGTCAGCGATGGTGCCCTCGGGCACGTAGCTCCCGACGGTAACCGATTCCAGGGTCACCCCACCCTCGAGCTGATCCTTCAGTCCGTCAAACATCGCCTGCATGATCCGTGGAATGCCGGCCATGACATATACATTCTCGACCCGGAAACCGGGGGCGCCGCTGACAGGATTGTCTACCAGCTCCGCGAACTCCGGCGTTTCGGCCATTTTCAGCCGCGCCTCGGTAACTTCAACCTCCAACTTGGCCATGCGCTCGCGAAGGATGTGCTCAGCCTCGGGATGGCGGATCAGCTTCTGGCCGAACGCCTTGGCGACGCAGGCCGAGGTGATGTCGTCATGGGTCGGGCCGATACCGCCGGTGGTGAACACATAGTCGTATTTCGCGCGGCAGGCATTCAGCGCGTCGATGATCTCAGACTCGATGTCGGCCACGACCCGCGCCTCGCGCATCTGGATGCCGAGCAGGTTTAGCTCGCGGCCCAGATAGGGAAGATTGGCGTCGTGGGTCCGGCCCGAGAGAATCTCGTTGCCGATCACCAGGACCGCTGCTGTCACGCGTTTCTTATCACTCATGCTCGTGCGACTACCTGATTGATCGAATTGGTGGGGTCAGGAGCTCGGATGGACATAGCCACGCGTAGCCATGCAGCGCCCGAAAACCTGGTCGAAGGAGCGCGCGACCCTGCGGTCGCGGGTCTCCGTGACAATGGCGCGGGTTTCCTCCCGACCACCCCGGGTCGAGCCCCGGATATCGCGGGTGAAGCTTTCACTGCGCTCGATGGTACTCTCCGCCTGGGCGCGGCAGGCCGCCTGATCGGCGCGCACCTGTTCCTTGCTCGCACCTTCGTTGACCCACGCAGCGCCCGTCCCGCCACACGCGGCGAGGGCAAGGACGAAGATCAACGGCAGGGCGTTTTTCATGTATGCGCTTCCAGGCCGAACCATGCTGTCGAACTATCACGCGGCAGAAAGACAGTCAAAACACCCGTTTTCATACAAGACGGACACTTGATCGCCACCGGACGCCTTCATAGGTTGCGACCATCATGGATTTTCCTGCCCCCTTGATTCCGGGCCACCTCGTCGGCCGGTACAAGCGCTTCCTGTCGGATATCGAAATCACGGGCGACGGCGGCGCGCTGACGGAGATTACCGCGCACTGCCCCAATCCCGGCGCAATGCTGGGCCTTTCGGCGCCGGGCTCGGACGTCTGGGTTTCACCGGCCAACAACCCGAAGCGCAAGCTCCAGTATACCTGGGAAATCATCCGGGTCGGCGATCATCATGTCGG
>JAYPRP010000017.1:0-34732 GCA_038132575.1 Rhodospirillaceae bacterium | reverse complement strand
CGGTATTCCGGTTGCTGGGCCCTACAAGCCCGAGGCATATCGTTACTAGCGCGCGGCTGCGGGCTCGCGCCCGGCCCAACAAGTCTCTAGAATCGTGTCGTTCCGTCAGACCGGCGTGGTTGCCGTGCCGTGCCGAGGCGGGACGAACGGTTGACCTGACTGTGCGGGACTGCGGCGCGTGTCGACTCAATTGCTGATTCTGGTGATCGCAGCGGTCGGGGGCACGTCCGCCATCGTCGGTTACGCGCTGGGGCAGTTTTCCGATGCTCGCAGGCTGCGCGACACGCAGGCCGCGCGCGACCGGGTGCCTGAGAAGTTCAAGCGGGGCAACCGCCCGCGGGGCCGCCAGTCCGGCGTCGGCGCGGGGTTCGGATTGAGCCTTGTGAAGAGCTTCGTCGAGCTGCATGGCGGAGACGTGCAGATCGAGTCCGAGCCGGACGAGGGGACGGCGATCGTCGGCCGTCTGCCGCGGCGGTCACAGACGCCGGCGCCCGAAGGCAATGCGGTATGACACGTCGACGCACTGCGGTCGAGGCGAATGGCGCACGCGCAAACGATCTCGACCTGCGGATCGAACTGCCGGATGCGGCCGCGACCGCCGCGCTCGGCTGCGCGCTTGCGCCGCGCCTCGCGCGCGGAGACATCATCACCCTGTCGGGCGATCTAGGGGCCGGCAAGACTACCCTGGCCCGCGGGCTGATCGGTGCGCTGGGGCACTCGGGTGCGGTCCCGAGCCCGACCTTCACGCTGGTGCAGGCTTATGAAACCCGCCCGATTCCGGTCTGGCACTTCGACCTCTACCGGGTCGCCGACGCCGAGGAGATGGTCGAACTCGGCTATGACGATGCATGCGTGGATGGCATCGTGCTGATCGAGTGGGCCGAGCGTCTCGGTCCCGCCATGCCCGTCGCGCGGCTCGACATTCGACTGGAAGACGATGCGTTCGGTTCCGCGCGTGTGGCTTGGCTGACTGGCGGGTCTGCCTGGGCCGAGCGGTTGCACGGCCTTTGCTCATGAGCGCGGGGCTGCCAAAGCCGGGACTCTATTCGATTGCCGCACACCGGCCGTTCCTGGCCGAGCTTGCGGCGCGGGTTCTTGCCGCGAGCGCGGCCGACAGCGATCCGCTGGCCCTCGCGCGTACGACGTTGTTGTTGCCCACCCGGCGCGCGTGTCGGGCAATGCAGGACGTGTTCCTGCGGCTGAGCGAAGGCGCGCCTCTCGTGCTGCCGCGACTTGTTCCGATTGGCGATATCGACGAAGAGGAGATGCTGCTCGCCGACGATCCGGCAGCGTTTCTCGACGCGGGTATCGAGGTGCCGCCCGCGATTCCGGAGCTGCGCAGGCGCGTCCTGCTTGCACATCTGCTTCGGGGGGCGCCCGACGGTGGCATGGATGCATTGCCCGTCGACCATGCGATGGAGCTGGCCGGAGAGCTCGGCCGCCTGCTCGACCAGGTGCAGACCGAGCGCCTGGATTTCGACGCCCTCAAGACGCTCGTGCCGGATGCCTATGCCGCCCACTGGCAGAAGACCCTGGCCTTCCTCAAGATTCTGACAGAGGCCTGGCCGTCCGTGCTGGAGGCGGAAGGCGCGATTGATCCCGCCGAGCGCCGCAACCGCCTGTTGCACGCGCGCAGCGAGGCCTGGCGGCTTGACCCGCCGTCTGATCCGGTGATCGCCGCGGGCAGCACTGGCAGCATCCCGGCAACGGCCGATCTGCTGGCGACGGTTGCCGAACTTCCTGCCGGTTATGTTGTCCTTCCGGGGCTGGATCGTGTCCTCGATGCGGACTCCTGGGCCGCCCTCGATCCCGGGCACCCCCAGTTCGGCCTGCGGCAGCTCCTGCAGCGCCTCGAGGCGGACCGCGCCGATGTCGGCGAGTGGCCATCGACCGCGGCCGTGCGCGAACTCGGCCCTGCGCGCGAGCGCCTGATCGGCGAGGCTCTCCGACCCGCCGTCACGACCGAGGCCTGGCGGGAGGAGCGTGGCAGCGTCGCTGCAGCGGCGCTTGATGGCGTGGTCCAGGTCGAGGCACAGGAGCCCCACGAGGAGTCCGGGATAGTGGCGCTGGCACTGCGCGAGGCGCTCGAGACCGAGGGCCGTACCGCGGCGCTGATCACACCCGACCGCGATCTGGCCCGCCGGGTCGCGTCGATCATGGGGCGTTGGGGCGTTGAGGTCGATGATAGCGCCGGGATACCGCTGGCGGAATCGCCGCCAGGGATTCTTCTTCGGCTGACGGCGCGGCTGCTGCACGAGGGTGTGGCGCCCGTGCCGCTCCTGTCGGTGCTGAAACATCCGCTCGTCGCGTGCGGCGAGAGTCCTGCCGCGTTTCGTTCCGGTGCACGGCTCCTGGAGCGCCTCGTGCTGCGTGGACCGCGTCCAGCACGTGGGTTTGAAGGGCTACGGGCCGCGGCAGAGCTGCTCCACCGCCAGGCGGTTGCGCGCGCCGAGGAAGAGGGGCGCGATGACAATGATGTGGAAGACCATGTTGCTGTCTGTGCGCTGGCCGACCGATTGGCGGCGCTCGCCGAGCCGTTCGCGGTGCAGCTGCGGGGCGCCGGCGCGGTGCTTCCCGATATCCTCGACGCCCATGTCGGCTTCTGCGAGGCTCTTGCCAGGAGCGACGACCAGACCGGTTCCAGCCGGCTCTGGTCGGGCGAGGCGGGCGAGGCGCTCGCCGGTTTCGTCTCCGAACTTCGCGAGGCGGGTGCGGGACTCGGTGCCGTGCCGCCCGTGCGATACCCGGCGCTGCTCGACACATTGCTCGCCGGGCGGATGGTACGACCGCGCTTCGGCGCCCACCCGCGCCTTGCAATCCTGGGTCCCCTGGAGGCCCGGCTGCAGCATTTCGATCTCACCATTATCGGCGGCCTGAACGAGGGCAGCTGGCCACCCGATCCGAACGTGGATCCGTGGATGGGACGAACCATGCGAGCGGATTTCGGTCTCCCGGCGCCGGAACGCCGAATTGGACTGAGCGCGCACGACTTCGCGCAGGCGTTCTGCGCCGGTGACGTCCTGCTGACCCGCTCGGCGCGGGTCGACGGGGCGCCGAGCCTTCCGTCACGCTGGCTGACCCGCCTGGAGGTGGCCCGCCGCGCCTTGGATTTGCAACCCGATCCCGACGCGGCGGCCCGCGCCCGCGCGCTGCGGGTTTGGTGGCGGCAACTCGACGGGCCCGGAGATGCGGCGCGCACCCTGGCGCAAGGTGTCCGGCCGCGCCCCAGGCCGCCGGTCAACGCGCGACCGCGCAGGCTTTCGGTCACCCAGATCGAGACATGGATGCGCGATCCCTATGCAATCTACGCCCGGGAGATTCTCGATCTGCGCGCGCTGCCACCCCTCGACCAGAATGCCGATGCCGCGGTTTACGGATCGCTTGTCCACGACATACTGGACGATTTCCTGGTCGGCCTGCCACCGGGACCGCTGCCGGCGGATGCGGCGGATCGTCTGCGCGCCGCCGGCAAGACGGCACTCGCCCCCTTCAGAAGCCTGCCGGCGGTGTGGACCTTCTGGTGGCCGCGCTTCGAGCGCATCGCCGACTGGGTCCTGAATGTCGAACATGCACGCCGTGCGCGCATCGCCGTGACGCATACGGAAGTCACGGGTGCCATCGAGTTCGATGCCCCGGGCGGACGATTCTGTCTCACCGCTCGCGCAGACCGTATCGACGAGCTGACGGACGGTTCCGTCGCGGTGATCGATTTCAAGACAGGCGCGCCGCCGTCTAAGCGCGAGGTCGAGGCGGGCTTCGCGCCGCAGCTTCCTCTCGAGGCCGCTATGGTCGGCCAGAACGGCTTTGCCGACGTGCGACCTGGTCCGATCGCGGAGCTCGCCTTCTGGCGCCTGTCGGGCGGTCGGCAACCGGGCCAGGTGCGTGACGCGGCTGATGATCCGGTGCAGGTCGCTGCCGAAGCGCTCGCCGGGCTGAAGACGCTGGTCGCGCGGTTCGACGAACCCGGCACGGCCTATGAGGCGCGGCCGCGCCCGGAGTATGCGCCGGCCTACTCGGACTACGAACATCTTGCGCGGGTGCGTGAATGGGCAAGCGGCGACGGGGAGGGCGACGGATGAGCATGTTCGAGTTCGACCCCGATCTGCTCGCGCGCGTCACGGCCCGCCAGCGCGATGGCGCGGATGCGGACGTTAGCGCATGGGTGTCCGCGTCGGCAGGTGCCGGCAAGACCCGGGTTCTGCGCGATCGGGCACTGCGCCTGCTGCTTGCCGGGGTCGCGCCGCAGCGCATCCTCTGCCTGACCTTCACCAAGGCCGCGGCCGCGGAGATGGCACGGCGGATCAACGCGGAACTGGGCGAGTGGACGGTGCTGGCCGATGCGGATCTGCACGCGCGGTTGGCCGAACTGACCGGGGAAATCCCGCCAGACGGCGCGATTGGACACGCACGCCGGCTTTTTGCGCGCGTGCTCGAGACGCCTGGCGGCATGAAGATCATGACCATCCATGCCTTCTGCCAGTCCGTCCTGCGAAGGTTTCCGCTGGAGGCCGGGGTCGTGCCGCATTTCCGGGTGCTGGAGGACCGCGATGCAGGGGAGCTGCTCGAGGAAGCGAAGGCGGATCTTCTTGCGCGCGCCCATCTCGACGAAGGATCTCTGTCCGCCGCCGTTGCCACCGTGGCGGCCCGGGTGCACGAGACCCTGTTCCCCGACCTGCTGAACGAGATAGCGCGCTCGCGCGCGTCGTTTGCCGACATGCTGTTGCGCGCCGGCGGCGTCGAGGGTGTGCATGCTCGCCTTGCAGGCGTCCTCGACATGGCGCCGGACGCCGATCCGGCGGCGGTGACCGCGGCGGCGTGCGAGGAGGTGGCGTTCGACGGTGCTGGGCTGCGTGCTGCGGCTACGGCGCTGGCGGACGGGTCAAAGACCGACGGGGAGCGCGCCGCGACTCTTGGCGACTGGCTGGCCGCTGATCCCGATGAACGGGCCGACTATTTTGACGATTACGCGCTCGCCTTCCTGACGAAGGACGGTGAGGTGCGCGCGCGCCTCGCGACCAAGCCGGTCAAGGAGAAGCATCCGGACGTCGAAGCGGCCCTGCGTGCGGAGGCGGACCGGCTTCTCGGCGTATACGATGCGCTTCGCAAGGCCGAGCTGTACCAGGTGAATGTGGCCCTGATGCGCGTCGCGGCCGAGCTCGTGGCCGGTTACGAGACGCGCAAGGCTGCGGCCGGGCGGCTCGACTACGATGATCTCATCGCGCGGACGCGCTCCCTGTTGCGTGGCGACGGGGCGGCGGCATGGGTTCTGTTCAAGCTTGATGATGGTATCGACCATGTCCTGATCGATGAGGCACAGGACACCAATCCCGAGCAGTGGGACGTGGTTCTGGCACTTGTCGAGGAGTTCTTTTCGGGCCTGGGTGCGGGGGACGAGGCGGTCGCGGCTTCGGGTTTGCCGGCGCGCAGTGTCTTCGCTGTCGGTGACACCAAGCAGTCGATCTACAGCTTTCAGGGCGCGGATCCGAGCCGGTTCGAAATGGTGCGCAACTTCCTGGAGACGCGCGCGACCGGCGCGGAGCGGGGCTGGCGGAACGTGGCGCTCGATTTTTCCTTCCGTTCGGCTCGGCCGGTGCTGGAAGCGGTCGACCGCGTGTTCGCTTGTGCGCCGGCGGGAAGCGGTGTCGTCGATCTCGACTCGCCGGTACAGCATTCGCCCATGCGGGATAAGAAGGCCGGACGCGTGGAGGTCTGGCCGCCGCTGGAGGTGGCCGGGAGTGCCGATCCGGAACCCTGGAAGCCCCCCGTCGACCCGGTCAATCGCGCGGGCGCCATGGAGCAGCTTGCCGAGCTGATTGCTGCTCGGATCGCAGACTGGCTCGAATCGGGCGAGCTACTCGAGAGCACCGGCAGGCCCGTCGCGCCCGAAGACATTATGGTGCTGGTGCGACGGCGCGGCGCATTCGTGGAGGCGCTGGTACGCGCGTTCAAGGCGCGCCAGGTCCCGATCGCGGGTGCAGACCGCATGGTGCTGAATGAGCAGATCGCGGTGATGGATCTCCTGGCGCTCGGGGCGTTCCTGCTCCTGCCCGAGGACGACCTGACCCTGGCGACGCTCTTGAAGAGCCCGCTTATCGGCTTCGACGAGGACATGCTGTTCAGCCTGTCTCACGCGCGCGAGGAGAAATTCCTATGGCAGACCCTCGCCGCCCGGCGGCGCGAGAATGAGGCATTCGCGCGGGCGCATGACCTGCTGCGCGACCTGCTCGCGCGGGTCGATTTCGAGCGGCCCTACGAGCTCTTTGCCGGCGTGCTTGCCCGGGGCGGACGGGAACGGCTGTTCGCGCGCCTGGGGCCCGATGCGGCCGATCCGATCGACGAGTTTCTTGCCCTCGCGCTGAACTATGAACGCAACCACGCCCCGACGATGCAGGGGTTCCTTTACTGGATGGCGGCGGGCCAGGCGGAGGTCAAGCGTGACCTCGACCAGACCGGCGGTGCGGTGCGGGTGATGACCGTGCATGGTGCCAAGGGCCTCGAAGCGCCAATCGTCTTCCTGCCGGACACGACGCGCCTTCCGAGCAAGCTGCCGACTATCCTCTGGGACGAGGACGAGGGGGGCCCCTATTTCGTGTGGCTGCCGCGCGCCGATGATGCAGACGCCGGTACCCTCGCCCTGCGCGAGCGGGTGCGCGCGCGGCGTGACGAGGAGTATCGCCGGCTGCTCTATGTGGCGATGACGCGGGCCGAGGAACGGCTTTATGTCTGCGGCTGGAACACGCCGGTGGAAGGGTCATGGTACGACCTCGTTCGCCCAGCGCTGGAATCCGTTGCGCGGCCGGTTGATGATCCCCTCCTGGCAGCCTTGGCGACGGAGGAAATGCCGGTGCTGCGGTTGTCGGCCGCCCAGCGCGGCGCGGTGGAGCCGCCGGATGCTGACACCGAACCGCCGGCGTCACCGGCGCCGGCCTGGCTCCTCGATCCGGCGCCGTCGGAACCGACTCCGCCGCGGCCGCTCGCGCCGTCCGACCCCGGCGAGGATCCGCCCGTGCGCACTCCTGCGGGGATCGGCGCGGACGCGGACCGCTTCGTGCGCGGCAATCTCTTGCACCGGCTTTTGCAGTGGCTTCCCGCCTTGCCCGAACCCGACCGCCGTGCAGCCGCCGAACGCTACTTGGCGCGACCGGGGCTCGGCCTTGAACTGGAGGCTCGGTCGGGACTTGTGACTGAAGTGATGGCGGTGCTCGAGGCCCCGGAGTTCGCCCATCTGTTCGGCCCGGACAGTCTCGCGGAGGTCTCGATCACCGGGACCGCGGCGGCGGAGGATGGCACAATTTTTGTGATCTCGGGGCAAATCGACCGGCTCGTGGTTTCGGCGGACCGGATCGCGATCGTCGACTACAAATCGAACCGACCGCCGCCCGAAACGGCGGATGCCGTCGCCCCCGCTTACCTGCGGCAGATGGCGGCTTACCGCCATGTTGTTGGCGAATCCTGGCCCGACCGCACGGTCGAAGCGCATCTCTTGTGGACCGACGCGCCGCGGCTGATGACCCTGCCTGACAAACTGCTCGATCCCTTTGCGCCGGCGGTCCACACGCCCATGTGAACACCGCCTGTGGGCCGCATTCTTGACGACACGGATGTTCAAACCTACGTTCGTTTGCAACGCGAGACACACCGACGCGCGCCCCGGCGCCGCAATTTCCTAAAAGGATCGACAATGCCCTCCAAACAGATCACCGATGAGTCCTTCGAAGCCGACGTCCTTCAGTCGGACAAGCCCGTCCTGGTCGATTTCTGGGCTGAGTGGTGCGGCCCGTGCAAGCAGATCGGCCCGACCCTTGAGGAACTCGCCGATGACAAAGACGGTGACGTCGTGGTTGCAAAGCTGAACATCGATGACAACCCGATGACCCCGTCGAAGTATGGCGTGCGCGGTATCCCGACCCTGCTCCTGTTCAAGGACGGCCAGGTCGCATCGATGAAGGTCGGGAGCCTGCCGAAGAGCCAGATCTACGACTGGGTCGACTCCGTGCTATAGGACGACCGGTTAGAACCGACAGAAAACCCCGCCGCCTCGGCGGGGTTTTTTGGTCCGGTGTACGGGCCGGTCAGCCCACAGCACTCTTCGCGCGGTGCCACTTGAGAAACTGTCGCCCGCTCTAGTCATAGATGAAGGACAGAAGCGTATAGCGCTGTCCATGGGTGACGTTGGTCGCCTCTTGGAGGAGGTCACTCGACAAGATGGCGGCCTCGCGGGTTGCGGGGCTATAACTGGCCTGGCGGTATTCCGGGAAGCGCAACTCACCGCCCTCATGGTCCTCGGTGTTGAGGTTGAGCGTCATGGCGAACCGCCGGTGTACCGTCCCGATGGTCGTGTTGTCGCGATGTGGGCGGAAGAAACCGCCGACGTCCACATCTTAGCGCCCGATCATGAACTCTTCGACGAACCGCACGGCGCAGTGGAACGCGTTCTGGATTTCCGGCAGGATCCAGCGCTCGATCCGGCTGCCGATCACCTCAAGCAGGTCCTTGTCGATGACATGATGATCGCGCCGTTGCTTGGTCTCGCCGTCTGCTACATGGACCATCTTGCCCTCTTCCATGCGCAGTGTGCCGGATGCCTCGTTGCCGCGGGTCTCGAACTGCTCGATCAGCCGCTTACAGAAATCGGGCGAGAACACGTCCGGGATGATCAGCACAGGAGGATTTACGGGTGCGGCGTAGGGTTCTGGTGCGGCCATCGCCGCGATCTCGGCGGCGGCGCGTTCCGCGATGGGTGTATCGCCGGGGCGCAGCACCTTACGGACCTTGGCATCGGGTCCGAAGACGAAGCCGACCAGCTTGCCGCGCGCACCGAAGCGGGTGGCGACCTTCTTGTCCGCATCGGACAGCAAAAGAAGCCCTGGTCGTTCTCCTCTACGATTTGCTGCTCCAGCGACACGGGGTCGGCACTGATCGCGACCAGATGTGCCCCGCTCTCGAGCATTGCGGGCGCGGCGCGGAACATTGACTGCAGCTCGCCCAGGGCACCCGGGTCCTTCTGGGTCGGGTAGAGGAGGACGAACAGCGGTCCGCCGCGCGCCTTGTCGTTCAGGTTGATGACGATATTGCGCTGATCGGGAGGGAAGAAATTCGGGGCTCAGTCGCCCCGCTTCAGCATGTCGTCAAGCCTGGGTGCGGTCATGCCTGTGTCAGCCGACAAGCGATCCCGCTTTCATATGCGGCAACCGCAATATTGCCGGCCCGGCATCGGGTCCAACCGCGTGTCAACCGTTCGCCGCGAGCGCGGCCCCCACCAGGAGATGCGAGCCGGTCACGACGACCCGGGCCGGGCCGCGGTTCCGGGAGAGAAGTGAAACTGCATCGGTGACGGATGGTGCCGCACGCGCCGGTCGTCCGAGGTTCGCGAGCGCCGCGACTAGGTCCGATGCCGAGCGCGCGCGGGGCTCGTCCTCGATGGGTACCGCCGTGACGCTCGTGAGGTGCCGAGTCAGGGGAGCGATGAAACCTCCCACATCTTTGTCGTCGAGCATGGCCAGGATGAGGTGCACCGGGCGACGCTCCGTTCTTTGCAGGTCGTCGAGCGTTGCGGCCAGGGCTTCGGCCGCCATTGGGTTGTGCGCCGTATCGAGCCAGAGTTCGCTTCCCGGGGGCAACGGATCGACAAGCGCCCCTTCGGTCAACTTTTGCATCCGGCATGGCCATCGTGCGTTGGAAATCCCTTCGGCAACCGTCTTTGCCGACACGCCGGGGAAGCCGCAGACCTCGAGGCAGGCGGCGGCGAGCGACGCGTTTTCGATCTGATGTCTGCCGGGCAGCGATGGCTTTGCGATATCCCAGGCGGTGTCTCCGCGGATGTAGCGGATACCGCCGTCCGTGGCTTCGAAGCGCCATTCCTTTTCGCATCTATAGAGCGGGGCACCTGTGGCGGCGGCCGTCTCGGCAATCACATTCGCGGCCTCCTCTACCTGGGCGGCGACGATGGACGGGACCCCGGGCTTCTGAATTGCCGCCTTCTCGCTCGCGATTGACGCCAGGGTATTGCCGAGGAACGCCATGTGGTCGAAGCCGACCGGCGTGATGATGGTCGCCGCCGGATGCGTGACCACGTTCGTTGCGTCGTAGCGACCTCCGAGACCGGTTTCGAGCAGCACGACATCCGCAGATGTGCGTGCCATGGCGAGAAACGCCGCGGCGGTGGTGATCTCGAACCCCGTGATTGGCTTGCCGGCGTTGCGTTCGTCGATCTCCTCGAACAGCGCGAGCAGGTCCGCGTCGGCGATGATCTCGCCTGCGATCCGGTAGCGTTCCGCGAAGCGCACGAGATGCGGCGAGGTGTAGGCGCTGACGCGCAGGCCCGAGGCGGTGAGTGCGGCACCGAGGAAGGCGAGGGTGGAGCCCTTGCCGTTGGTGCCGGCGACATGGATGACAGGCGGCAGGGTCGCGTGTGGATTGTCGAGATCGTCCAGCAGCCGATACATCCGGTCGAGGGACAGGTCGATGCGCTGGGGGTGATATTTGACGAAGCGGGTGAGGATGTCCGCGATCGCGCGGGCGTTCGACGGCGCGTCCGCCCCGGGGGGCTGGTTCGCGTCGGTGGCGCTAGGCCCCATCGGCGGAGTCTGCAACCGGGACGGCGGCGGCATCGCCAGCGGCTTTCACCTTGTTCGTCCCGGACGGGCGGCTCGATCCTTCGCGCAGCAATGTCAGCACCTGTGCGACGGTTGCTTGCATCTCGCCGCGCGGTACGACCAGGTCGAGCATACCGTGGTCGCGCAGGGACTCGGCGGTCTGGAAGCCCTCCGGCAGTTCCTCGCGGATGGTGTCCCGAATGACCCGTTTGCCCGCGAATCCGATGTTGGCGCCGGGTTCCGCGATCTGGATATCGCCGAGCATGGCGAAGGAAGCGGAAACGCCGCCCGTGGTCGGATCGGTCAGGATGACGATGTACGGAAGCCCGGCTTCGCGGACCTGCTCGACCGCGAGGACGGTTCGCGGCATCTGGACAAGGCTGAGCATGCCTTCCTGCATGCGTGCCCCGCCCGACGCGGGAATAGCGATGAGTGCCGAGTCCTGGGCGATGGCCGTGCGCGCGGCCGCGAGCAGACCCTCGCCGACGGCCTGGCCCATGGAACCGCCCATGAAACCGAAATCAAAAGCCGCGACGACGGAAGCCTGGCCGCGGATCGTGCCGTGCGCGACGACGATGGCCTCCGTCTCGCCGGACTTGCCTTGTGCATCCTTCAGGCGGTCCGTGTAACGGCGACTGTCGCGGAACTTAAGGGGGTCGGGCGTCACCGCGTCGAACTCGACGCGGGTGAAGTCTCCTCCGTCGAACAGGATCGCCAGGCGATCCTTGGCCGCGAGGCGCAGGTGATGGCCGCAGGCGTGGCAGACATACAGGTTGTCGCTGAGTTCGCGGTGGAACAGCATCTGTTCGCACGACGGGCACTTGTGCCAGAGATTGTCCGGCACGTCCTTCTTGCCCACGAGCTTGCGGATTTTGGGGCGGACGAATTCGTTGAGCCAGCTCATCGTGGTGCCGCGCCCCCCGTCATTCTGCTGCCCGGCGCACCGCCCCGCGGACGCCGTCCGCAAGGGAACGGGTGAAGGCGAGCACGTTCGACACCAGGTCGCGACCCGCCGTACCGTCGTCTGCCAGGTTGTCCGCAACGGTCTGGACAATGGCCGAGCCCACGACCGCGGCGTCCGCGATCTCTGCGACCGCGGCGGCCTGCTCGGGTGTCTTGATACCGAAGCCGACGGCGACCGGCAGGTCGGTGTGGCGCTTCAGCCGCGCGACGGCGGCGTCGATATCGGCCGTCGCGGCGGATTTGGTGCCCGTGATGCCCGCGATCGCGACGTAGTAGACGAAGCCCGAGGTGTTCGCGATGACCTTGGGCAGGCGCGCGTCGTCGGTGGTCGGCGTTGCGAGCCGGATGAAGTGCATCCCGGCGTCGCGTGCGGGCAGGCAGAGCTCGACATCCTCTTCCGGCGGGAGATCAACGACGATCAGCCCGTCGACGCCGGCGTCCACGGTGTCGGCAAGGAAGCGATCGACGCCGTAGATGTAGATTGGGTTGTAGTAGCCCATGAGAATGATCGGAGTCTCGTCGTCTCCGGCCCGGAAGCGACGAACCATGTCGAGCGTGCGGTCAAGGCGCGCGCCGCCCGCCTTGGCCCGCAGGCCCGCGGCCTGGATGGCTGGGCCGTCGGCCATGGGATCGGAATACATGACGCCCAGCTCGATCAGGTCGGCACCGGCATCCGGCAGGCCTTTCAGGATCTCGAAGCTGGTCTCGAGGTCCGGGTCGGCGGCCATGATGAATGGGACGAACGCCGTGCGGCCCTCGCCGGCGAGCTTCGCGAACCGGGTCTCTATACGGGCGCTGGTCTTGCCGCCACTCATAGCTCGACCCCCAGCGCCTCGGCGACGGTGAACACATCCTTGTCGCCACGGCCGCACATATTCATGACCATCAGGTGATCGGCGGGCAGTTCCGGCGCGATCTTCGCCACATGGGCGAGCGCGTGGGATGGCTCCAGGGCGGGGATGATGCCCTCGAGGCGCGAGCAGAGCTGGAACGCGTCGAGCGCCTCGCGATCGGTGACGGAGACATACTCGACCCGGCCGAGATCGTGCAGCCAGGCGTGCTCGGGCCCGATGCCGGGATAGTCGAGCCCGGCGGAGATCGAGTGGGCGTCGAGGATCTGGCCGTCATTGTCCTGCAGCAGGAAGGTCCGATTGCCATGCAGCACACCCGGCCGGCCGCCGGTGAGCGAGGCGGCATGTTCGCCGCTTTCGATGCCGTGGCCCGCCGCCTCGACGCCAATGATGCGCACATCAGTGTCGTCGAGGAAGGGATGGAAAAGGCCCATGGCGTTCGAGCCGCCGCCGATGCATGCGACGAGGGAGTCAGGCAGGCGGCCCTCGGCGGCCTGCATCTGCGCCTTCGTCTCGTTGCCGATGACGCACTGAAAATCGCGGACCATCTCCGGGTAGGGATGCGGACCGGCGACGGTGCCGATCAGGTAGTAGGTGTCGTCAACGTTGGAGACCCAGTCGCGCAGGGCATCGTTCATGGCGTCCTTGAGGGTCGCAGTGCCGCTGGTGACCGGGATGATCTCCGCGCCGAGGAGCTTCATGCGGAACACGTTCGGCGCCTGACGCTCGATGTCGGTCGCACCCATGTAGACGACGCACTGCAGGCCGAAGCGGGCGCAGACCGTCGCGGTGGCCACGCCGTGCTGGCCGGCGCCCGTCTCGGCGATTATCCGCTTTTTGCCCATCCGCCGGGCGAGCAGGATCTGGCCCATGCAGTTGTTGATCTTGTGGGCGCCGGTGTGGTTGAGCTCGTCGCGCTTGAAGTAGATCTTCGCACCGCCGAAATGCTCGGTAATCCGCTCAGCGAAATAGAGCGGGCTCGGCCGGCCCACATAGTGGGCGAGGTAATTGTCCAGTTCGGCCTGGAAGGCGGGATCGGCCTTCGCGTTCGCGTAGGCCTGCTCGACCTCGAGGATGAGGGGCATCAGCGTTTCGGCGACGAAACGTCCGCCGAAGATGCCGAAATGCCCTTCGCCGTCGGGTCCGGTGCGATATGTGTTGGGTTCCGCTCTCATGGGGTTCGCTTATACATCCTTGCGGGCCTGCTCAACAGGAAACCCGCGAAAGGCGCGCGATTTTGGCCAGGAATGCACGGATTTGCGCAGGATCCTTCCGCCCCGGCGCGACTTCCACACCGGAGGAGACGTCGATCACCGTGGCGCCGGATGCCGCGACGGCCTCGGCCACGTTCCCGGCGTTGATTCCGCCGGCGAGCATCCACGGGACCGGCCAGTCGCGGCCCGCCAGCAAGGTCCAGTCGAAGGCCAGCGCGTTGCCGCCGGGCAGGGCATTCGCCATGTCGGCGGGCGCCTTAGCGTCGAACATCAGCCAGTCAACAGCGCCGTCATAGTCGTCGGCCGCCACGAGATCGTCGGCGGATGCGACCTTGATCGCCTTCATGACCGGCAGGCCAGTGCGCACCCGGATCGAGCGGCAGCGTTCCGGGCTTTCCGCACCGTGGAGCTGAACCATGTCGAGGGAGACCTTGTCGCGCACGCGGTCGAGCAGGGTGTCGTCGGGGTCGACGAACAGCCCGACCTTGGTCACGCTCGTGGGTACCGGGTCGGCTAGTGCCGCGGCCGCGTCGATCTCCATTGCGCGCGGGCTCGGCGGATAGAAGACGAGGCCGACGAAATGCGCCCCGGCATCGATCGCCGTGTGCATGGCCACGGCGTCGTTGATGCCGCAGATTTTGGCCGTGATGTTCACTGCCCGAGGCCCAACTCATCGGCGATGCGCGCCGCAGCGGCGGCAGGATCGTCGGCTCCCGTGATCGGGCGTCCGATCACCAGCACGTCCGCGCCGTCGTCGCGCGCCTGGGACGGGGTGGTGATGCGCTTCTGGTCTCCGGTCGCAGCCCAGTCTGGGCGGATGCCCGGCACGATCAGCCTGAAGTCGGGCCCGCAGGCGTCGCGGATCGCCGTGATCTCGGCCGGCGAACAGACCACGCCGTCGAGCCCCTCGGACTGCGCCAGGCGGGCGAGCCTAACCACCTGGTCGCGCGCGGGTGTGCCCTGTCCGACGGCGGCGAGGTCGGAATCGTCGAGGCTGGTCAGCACGGTCACCGCGATGATCATCGGACGCGTCCCGCCGCTCGCATTCTCGGCGGCCTCGCGCGCGGCCGCAAGCATCGCCGGCCCGCCGGCGGTGTGGACGTTGACGATGGCAGCACCGAGATTGGCGACGGCGCGCACCGCGCCCGCGACCGTGTTAGGGATATCGTGGAACTTGAGATCCAGGAACAGCGGCAGGCCCTGCTCAAGGATTCGGGCGACACCGTCGGCGCCGTTCGCGGAGAAGAATTCGAGCCCGGTCTTCACCCCGCCGACATGGCCGCGCAGGGCCTTGGCCCAGGCGAGGGCCTGTTCGAGGTCGGGTGTGTCGAGGGCCGCGAACACGGGGTTTGCGGGCAGTTCCGGCTGGTTTGTCATGGCGGGGCAGCTTTTAGCAGAGGTCCGCCCGCCGGTCACGCACCCGCAGGACCTCGGTCAGGCACAGGAATAGGTGGTAGAAGCTCGAGGCGGGCGCGGTTTTGGAGAAGCCGCGGCCCGAGGCCTCAAGATGGTCCTGCCAGTTGCCGTGTCCGACGGCGAGGTAGATGTTGAACAGGCCTTGCAGCAGAACCTCGAGGCGTGCCTCAGCGTCTGCGTCGGGCCCGGTCTCTAGGCGTGCGGTCTGTGCCTTGATCGCCTCGGTCTGGACCCACAGGCGCTTGTTGTCATCGAGCACGCTGCCGTGGCCGAGGCGGGGGTCCTCGCCGGTCCGCAGGACAGAGTCGAAGCCGAGCCCCTGGCCCGGGCCCGGCGCCGGATCAAGGCCATGTTCCACGGCGAAGTCATAGAGTGCGTTGGCCTCGGTGTCGGTCGGATCGCCCGTTGCCTCGCTGTAGCGGCGCAGCAGCCACACCCACTCGAAATGGTGACCCGGCTCGACGGTCTGGCCGGGTGTGCCGGGTGCCGGCGCCCAGTCCTCTGTGAAGAACTCACCGAGCGTTCCGGTTTCCCGATCGATTAGCCGAGCGCGGAACAGGTCGAGAATGCGCCGTGCGCGATCGAGATAGGCGGCGTCGGAGGTCGCAGAGTAGAGCGCCAGCAGCGCCTCGAGCAGGTGCATGTGCGGGTTCTGGCGCCGCGGCAGGTCCCGGGCGGGATTCTCGAAGTATCCGCCATGTTCGGGATCGGCGAGTGCCTCGTCCATCAGGGCGAGGACGCGTGTGGCCCAGTCGAGCGCTAGGGGGTCGCCGCTGGCCCGGTAATACCAGGCGAGCGCGAACAGCGCGAAGGCCTGTTCGTAGGATTCGATCCTGCTGTCGGTCGGGGTGCCCTCGCGATCCACGGCGTAGATGAAGCCGCCGCCCTTATCGCGCCAGTGGTTCCGCGTCATGAAATCGAATCCGCCGCGTGCCGCATCGAGCGCAGACAGTCCGCCGGCTGGCGGCGTCCATCCGAGCAGGTGGGCGTGGCTGTAGACGTAAATCTGGCGTGCCTGCACGCGCATGCGCTTGGGCCGGTCGTAGATCGGCCGCCCGTCCAGCGTGAGGCATTCGACGAACCCGCCGCATTCCCGGTCGCAGCCGGCATGGGACCAGAGCGGCAGCGCCTTGCGGGTCAGCCATTCGTGGATATGGTCTGCGTCGATGCTCATGGTTCCAGCCTGTCGATGAGGAGTTCCGCGGCGGCTAGGTCCTCGAGCGCCGTTCCGACCGACTTGAAGAGCGAGATCTCGTTGGGGTCGGTGCGGCTGGGATGTTCGTCGCGGCAAAGCTCTGCCGGCTCCGCAAGGATATCTTCGGGCGCGAGAAGCCTCGCCTCGAGCGGCTGGACGATGTCGCCCGCCTCCGACATGGCGCCGACGCGGGTGTCGACGAAGATACGCGCCCGCACGATCGCCGCGTCGTCCGCCTCGCGCGTGCCCATGGGTGCCGTGTGATGGTGTCGCACCGGCGTCTCGACGCTGTCCCGGAAGGCGCCGTGCAGCGCCGTCACCAGGCTCGGGGGGGCGAGCAGCGTGTTCACCGTTTCAGCGTCGATAGTGCGCAAGTCCGGCTCAGCCCGTCCGCGCCGGCGTCCGCGGCGCGATGGCGCGCGGTGCTTCGGGGCTTTCCGAGCTTGTGTTTCGCGCCGCATCGCGTTCGAGCTGGCGGACCCGGCCCGCGCGCTCGCGCGATTTTCTGCGTGCCGGGGCGCTCGACAGCCACATCACCGTCGCGCCGACGAGAAATCCGACCCCGGCGCCGATGAAGACGAAGACGAACAGCGGCCAGGCGACAATCATTTCGAAGGGCCAGAGATCCACCTTGGCCGCGCCACGGTTGTTGACGGCGAAAACGACCACCACGATCGCCGCCGGTAGGGTGATGAGCCAGCGCAGGCGGTTCACGAAGTGCCCCTGATCTCGGTCATGGTTTGCGAATCCTGACATTCCTCTATCGTCCCGGCACGGGCATGACGAATGCCGCGCCGGACAGACGGGCGGAGTTTACCGCATTCGCGATGTGGGTGAATGGTGAAGTGGGGCCGCGCTAGTTCAGGGCGGCGTACGGACAGAGCGTCTAGCTACCGTTGAGGCGCTCGCGCAGTTCCTTGCCGGTCTTGAAATACGGAACGACCTTGGCGTTCACCTCGACGGCCTCGCCGGTGCGCGGATTGCGGCCGGTGCGCGCGGCCCGCTGCTTGACCGAAAATGCGCCGAAACCGCGCAACTCTACCCGGTCACCGCGAGCCAGGGCGGCGGTGATTTCCTCCAGAATCGTGGCAACGATGCGCTCTGCATCGCGTTGCAGAAGGTGCGGATTGCGCTCGGCCAGGCGCTGTATCAATTCCGACTTGGTCATCGTATCCCCCCGGGATTTGCCAATCCCGAAAATTCGCCTTCCCCCGAAGGCTCAGCCGCGCCCAATTCACGTCAGCGTGGCGAAGGTTGCCAAAGCGAAACCAGACCGTCAAGTGTTAATGCATTGGAAAACAACGATTTTCCTGCAAGCCTTGCGAGCTGTTCCAGAAGCCCCTCCGCGTCCTGTGATGTGCGCTCGGTTTCGACCGGAAGCCCGGCGGGCAGATCGCGTTCGCGCACCATCCAGTCAATCGCGCTCGCCTCGTCGCCGATGGCGTCGATGAGGCCGTTTTCGACGGCCTGACGGCCCGAGAACACCCGTCCGTCGGCCAATCGGTGCACGGCATCTACTTCGATTGGCCGGCGATCCTCGACGAGACCGACGAAGAATTCGTACAGGTCGAGCACCACGGCCTCGGTTGCCGCGCGGCCCACGGGCGTCAGAGGTTCGACCGGGGAGGGGACTCCCTTCAGCTCTGATGACTTGATGGTCACCGGTTCGACGCCGACCTTGCCGAGCAGCTCGGAGACGTTGGCCGATTGCAGGATGACGCCGATCGATCCCGTAATCGAGCCTTCGCGGGCGAACACTCGATCCGTCGCGATCGCGGTCATGTAGGCGGCGGAGGTGGCGACCGTGCCCATGACGGCCGCGACCGGCTTGGCCTCTGAGATGGCACGCAGACCGTTGTAGAGGTCCTCGCCACCGACGACGCTGCCGCCTGGACTGTCGATATGGACGATCACCGCGCGGACATTCTCGTCCTCCGCGAGCCGCGCGAGAGCACGGGTGCGCGCCTCGTCGCGGACGATCACGCCGTCGATGTGCACGCGCGCAATGCGCTCGCCGCGCAGGAGAGCGTCTTCGCTCTGGAGATAGACCAGCGCCGCGACGACGACCACCACGAGGGTAACCGCCTGCCAGATGCGCAGCCGACGTTTAAGCTGGCGGCGATCTAGCAGGGCGTCCAGATCATAGGACATGCGGGCCGGTCAGGCGCGGAAGCCTCAGGACTTCTCCGCGCCCTCCTCGTCACCACCGTCCCCGGCCGGCGCTTCCTCGGCCGGCGCTTCTTCGGCCGGTGGCTCCGCGGCCTCGGGCGCCGGCGTCTCGCTGATCATCTCCTGGGTTTCCGCCTGCTTCTCGCGGATTGCGGCACCCAGGATGTCACCGAGCGACGCACCGCTGTCGGACGAGCCGAACTGTGCCATCGCCGATTTCTCCTCGGCGATCTCGTTCGCCTTGATCGACAGGGAGATGCGGCGGGCGGACGCGTCGATGTTGGTCACCTTGGCGTCGACCTTCTCGCCGACCGCGAAGCGGTCGGGCCGCTGCTCGGAGCGGTCGCGCGACAGGTCGGAGCGGCGGATGAACGCCACCAGGCCGCCGGACGTGGTGACCTCGATGCCACCGTCGTTCACTTCCGACACGGTGGCGGTCACGACCTCACCCTTGCGGATGTTGCCGAGCGATTCGGCGAACGGATCGCTGGTGAGTTGCTTGATGCCGAGCGAGATGCGCTCCTTCTCGGTATCGACCTCGAGGATTTTCACCTTGACCATATCGCCCTTGGTGTAGTCCTCGAGCGCTTCCTCGCCGGACTTGTCCCAAGAGATGTCCGACAGATGGACCATGCCGTCGATGTCGCCGGGCAGGCCCACGAAGAGGCCGAACTCGGTTATGTTTCGGACCTCGCCCTCGATCTCGGTGCCGCCCGGGAACTTGACCGCGAACTCGTCCCACGGATTTTCCTGGGTCTGCTTGAGTCCGAGCGAGATGCGCCGCTTCTGCGGATCCACGTCGAGGACCATGACGTCCACTTCCTGGCTCGTCGAAACGATCTTGCCCGGATGCACGTTCTTCTTTGTCCAGCTCATCTCGGACACATGGACCAGGCCTTCGATGCCCGGCTCCAACTCGACGAAGGCGCCGTAGTCGGTGATGTTGGTCACGCGGCCGGTGAAGCGTGCGCTGACCGGATACTTGAGGTCCACATCGTCCCACGGATCCGCCTCGAGCTGCTTCATGCCGAGCGAGATACGCTGGGTCTCCGGGTTGAAGCGTACGACCTGGACCTGGACGGTCTGGCCGACCTGGAGCGCCTCGGACGGATGGTTGATCCGGCGCCACGAGATGTCCGTGACGTGGAGCAGGCCGTCGACACCGCCGAGATCGACGAACGCGCCGTAGTCGGTGATGTTCTTGACCACGCCCTGGAGGACCTGGCCTTCCGTAAGGTTCGCGACCAGCTCGGTGCGCTCGGCAGCTCGGGTCTCCTCGAGGACGGCGCGTCGCGAGACGACGATGTTGCCGCGCGCCCGGTCCATCTTGAGGATCATGAAGGGCTGCGGGGTGCCCATGAGCGGGGAGACGTCGCGCACGGGGCGTATGTCCACCTGGCTGCCCGGCAGGAACGCCACGGCGCCCGACAGGTCGACCGTGAAGCCGCCTTTGACGCGGCCGAAGATGGTGCCGGTGACGCGCTCGGTCTGCTCGAAGGCCTCCTCGAGCTTCTCCCAGGCTTCTTCGCGGCGCGCCTTCTCGCGCGACAGCACGACCTCGCCGTTGATGTCCTCGTAGCGCTCGACGAAGACCTCGACCTTGTCGCCCACGGCGAGTTCCGCAGGCTGTCCGGGCGGGGCGAATTCCTTGAGCGGAACCCGGCCCTCGGACTTGAGGCCGACGTCGATCAGTGCGAAGTCGCTCTCGACCGACACGACGGTGCCTTTGACGACCGTGCGTTCGAGAGATGAATTGTTTTCGAAGCTTTCTTCGAGAAGGGCGGCGAAATCCTCGCCGGTGCCGGCGCTCTCGGGCGCCGCAGCAGTATCGGTCATGGGACGCTATGTCCTTTCAGGTCTTTACTTTTCTTGCCAACCGGTTGGATCCGGCGGTCTTGCGCATCACCCGTCTGTTCGGCCTATCCGGACATGGAAACGGTGTTGGATACGCGAATGTTCCGACTGAGCGTTAAGCGGTTCGATCCGCGACAAGAGCCCGCACCTCTTCGAAGACGGCGTCGGGTGTTCTGTCGGATGTATCGATCTCGCGTGAATCTCCCGCCAACAGTGGAGAGACATCTCGAGTGCGATCGCGTTCATCACGCGCTTCTATCTCAGCCAGGACGGCGGGATGTGTACTCTCTAAGCCCTTTTCCTGCAACTCTTTATGGCGGCGTTCCGCACGGATTTCGGGGCGGGCCGTCACGAAAAGCTTCACGTCGGCGTCCGGGCACACGACCGAGCCGATGTCGCGGCCGTCGAGGACGGCGCCGGCCTTGCCGCCGGGCGGGTTCGCGGCGAAGTCACGCTGAAAGTCGAGCAGCACCTGCCGGACCGCCGGGATCGCCGCGACTCTGGAGGCCGCGTCGGCCACGGTCTCGGTGTGGAGATCGACATACTCGAGCGCGGCCGGGTCGAGTGCGCGGGCGGCCGCGACCGCGTCCGCCTCGTTCGCCGGGTCGCCGCCCCCGTCCAGTACTAGGTAGCCGACGGCACGGTAGAGGCGGCCCGTGTCGAGGAAGGCGTAGTCGAAATGAGCGGCGAGGCGGCGGGCTAGCGTGCCCTTGCCGGCCGCCGCCGGGCCGTCGATGGCGATGATCATGGTGACGTGCTCGCGTCGATATCGGCGCCGAGGCCGCGCATGATCTCGACGAAGCCGGGAAAGCTCGTCTCGATGGTCCGGATGTCGTCCACAGTTACGGGCCCGGCGGTCGCAAGGCCGAGAACGAGGAAGCTCATGGCGATGCGGTGATCAAGATTCGCGGCGATCTCCGTGCCGCCCTTCGGCGCGCCGTTGCAGCCCCTTATGACCAGGCGGTCGTCCTCGGACCATGCGGCCACGCCGCACGCCGCGAGCCCCTGCTCGATCGCGGCGAGCCGGTCGCTTTCCTTGACCCGCAGCTCGCCGACGCCCTCGAAGATCGTGGTGCCGTCCGCACAGGCCGCCGCCGCGGCGAGGACGGGATACTCGTCGATCATCGACGGCGCGCGTTCCGCGGGCACGACCACGCCCTTGAGGCCGCCGGCCTTGATACGCAAATCCGCGACGGGTTCGCCGCCGACGTCGCGTGGATTCGCACGGGCGATCCCGACGCCCATTTCCGCGAGTGTGTCGAACAGCCCGATGCGGGCGGGGTTCATGCCGACGGCTGGCAGCTCGATCTCCGAGCCCGCCACGATTGCGGCGCCGACGGCTGGGAAGGCGGCGGAACTCGGGTCGGCCGGGACGTCGATATCGGCCGGGTTCAGCTCGGGCTGGCCGGTGACGGTGATCCGGCGGCCCGCGCCGGCGTCGGCGATCTCGATCTCCGCGCCCATATGGGCGAGCATCCGCTCAGTGTGGTCGCGGGTCGCGGCGGGCTCGATCACGCTGGTTCGCCCGGGCGCGTGCAGGCCGGCCAGCAGAACCGCCGACTTTACCTGGGCCGACGGCACGGGAAGCTCGTACTCGATGGGCCGGAGGTCGGCGGTACCTGTGACCGAGAGCGGCATGCGGTTGCCGTCCCGCGCCGCGGTCTGGACGCCCATCTCCGCCAGCGGCGCAATTACCCGGCCCATCGGGCGCGCGCGCAGGGAATCGTCGCCGGTCAGGATCACGGTGAACTCATGCCCCGCGAGTAGGCCGCAGAGTAGGCGCGCGGCCGTACCCGAATTGCCGAGATCGATGACGTCGTCGGGCGCGTGCAGGCCGCCGACGCCGACGCCGTCGATCTCCCACACCCCGTCGTCGCTCCGCGCGATGCCGACGCCCATGTGGCGCAGTGCGGCGGCGGTGGCCAGCACATCCTCGCCCTCGAGGAGGCCGCGCGCGCGGGTGCGGCCCACGGCCAGCGCGCCGAGCAGCAGTGCGCGGTGCGAGATCGATTTGTCGCCGGGCACGGCGGCGCGGCCGGCGAGCGGACTGCCGGCACGTACGGTCGCGGGTCTGGGCTGTGTCTCGGGCATTTTCGCACGGTCATCGTTGCGGGGCGGCGACGGATTACCACAAGAAATGGGATACGGCCATGCGGCGGATGCGGGGCGGGCACGCCGGTTCGGGCATGGCTGCGAAGGACATGGCGCGACAAAGTGAGTGGCGCGGGCGGATTTGCTTTTGACAGGCATGACCGTTCATGGCAAAGGGCGCGTTCGAGACACACCGGAGGTACCACAAGTGGCAAAACCGGAATGGGGCGTTAAGCGGACCTGCCTGTCCTGCGGCGCGCGCTTCTATGACATGCAGAAATCGCCGATTGTCTGCCCGAGCTGCGAGATAGAGTTCGATCCCGAGGCCATTTTTCGCCCGCGGCGCAACCGCCCGGCCGAGAGCGATGCGCCCGCGCCCGCCAACGATGATGCGGCGAAGCCGAAGACGGGCGATGATGCAGATGATGACGAGGTCGCGGCGCTGGTCAGTGACGTCGAGGTCGAGGATGATGACGATGACGATGATGCGATCGGTGTCGATCTGGACGATGACGACGATGACGACGAGCCGGTTGTGGTGATCAAGAAGGACGATGATGACGACTAGGCGGGCGCAGCCGGAGAAAGCACTTGCGTTGATCGGCGGGTCGCGTATCTTCCCGCCGCCCGCCTCGGAGGTCGAGCGCCACAGGATTTAAAATTGCGAGATTGGGGCCGTAGCTCAGTTGGGAGAGCGCTACAATGGCATTGTAGAGGTCGTCGGTTCGATTCCGTCCGGCTCCACCAGATAGAACAAGGGCCCAGCGAGAGATCGCTGGGCCCGTTTGACGAAGAGCGGTGCTCAAACTACTTCATCGCGTCCGGCGTCGGGGCCGAATCTGTGGGGCCGGGTCTACGCCGGGCCCGGTAACGTGATCCCGTAGCGCCAGCGCTCGATGGTGACGTCCGCGAACACCCCGCCATAGTTGAGCGGCTCGCCGGCCCAGAACTTGTCGCAGGCCGCTCTGTCGGGATACTCCATGATCATCATCGAGCCGATCATCCGGGTGCCGTCGTCGTTGAACATCGGCCCGCGCGCCACGTAGCGGTCCATCACGCTCGCCTGGAACTTGTGATGTGCCTCGGCGACGGCGGCGCGATTCGCCTTGGCGTCGTCGCCGTCGATCGCGGTGATCACGAACTGCTCCCAGCCCGCGGTGCGCGGATAGTCGTTGTAGCGGAGCGCCATCGACGACGACCAGCGGTTGATCGTGATCCGGTCGAAGGCACCCGCCTGTGTGTAACCCTCATTGTCCATCCACGCTTGCGCGGCGGCCTTGTCGGGCGCGTCGATCAGGGCCATCGCCCCGCTCGGCGTCTTGCCGTCGTCCTCCAGCAAGGGACCGGAGAAGCGGATCTGTGGCTCGGTGGCGCGCAGATAGGTCTGGTGGGCATCCATCGCCGCCTGGCGCACCTCGAGCCCACCATCGGCCTTGAAGTAGCCCTTGCAGATCCAGCTCGGGCTCTTGGTCCGGTAGTACTCCTCGAGCTCTACCTCGGACAGGCCGTAGCGCGGATCGCCCGGCAGCGCGCCGGACGGGTTTTTCGGATCGGACATGGCGGGTTTCCCCTTTTTGGAATTCGTTGGTCGCATGGTCGCCGCCCCGGCGCAAGTGCCGTGACCTGCCCGCGAGTCCAGCTAAGCTGTTGCCCGACATCCAAGGGGAGGGACGCATTATGGCACGCACATTTCGCCGCGTGGTCACGGGGCACAACGAGGCCGGCAGGTCGATCATGTGGCAGGACGGGCCGTCACCCCAGACCATCGAGCCGCTGCCGGGTTTGTCTCTGCACGAGTATTGGGAAACCACGGCGCCGGCCGACAATACGGGCGACACGGATACGGCGATCTGCGAGGACTCGATCGAGCCCCCCGATCCCAACGGGACGATTTTCCGGGTCGTGGACTTCCCGCCCAACGAGATGTGGAAGGACGCTGATATGGGCGCGGTCTTCGACGAGATGGGCTCGGGGGGCGCCCATGACGGCGCGTCCGACACGCCGGGCATGCACGAGACCCAGACGACGGATTTCGCGATTGTGCTCGAGGGCGAGATTTGTGCCGTGATGGATGAGGGCGAGACCATGCTCCGGGCCGGCGACGTGCTGGTCCAGCGCGGGACCAACCACGCTCGGTCGAACCGCTCGGACACAAACGCCGCCGTGGCCTTCGGGCTGGTCGGCGCGAAGCCGAGAAGCTAGCGCCATGGCCGCCAAGCTCCGCCACTTCGCCCTGTCCGTGCCCGATCCGCAGAAGGCGGCGACCTTCTATGAGTAGGCACTCGGCATGACCCGGGTCGGTGAGAATGATCATCCGGGGGCGACGGTGGTCTATCTGACCGACGGCACGGTCAACCTGGCGCTGCTGCGCTATAAGACCGAGAAGGCCGCTGGCGGCGACGCGGACAAATTTGGGGTCCATCACTTCGGCTTCATCGTCGATGACGTCGAGGCCGTGCAGGGCGAGATTGAGGCGGCCGGCGGCAACTGGCTGATGGGCGAGGCCAAGGAGGCCGGCGCCTTCTACTAGATCAATTTCCGCGGCCCCGACGGGGTGATCTTCGACTTCAACGAAGGCGGCTGGAAGACCGGCGAATAGCCGGTCACGGAGATATCCTCCGGGCGCCGGTTCGCCCAACGAACGCTTGGAATCGGGTTGGCATTTCCCTGTCCCGAGCCGGCGCGCTAGTCTTTGAATCACGAATAATCGGGGAGAGAGGGTCATGGCCCGCACACTGATCAAGGGCGGCTGGGTCGTCTCGATGGACGACAAGATCGGCGACATCCGGGGCGGCGACGTCCTGATCGAGGATGACAGGATTGTCGCGGTGGACCGCGACATCGACGCCGGCGATGCGGAGGTGATCGACGCGTCGAACATGATCGTCAGCCCGGGCATGATCAACACGCACGAGCACACCTGGCAGACCGGTGTTCGCGGGGTCGTCGCCGACTGGACGATGTTCGAATATTCGACCCTGATGCACGCAACGGCGGTCGCCCATTTCACGCCCGACGACATCCGGCTCGCCAACCTCTGCGGGGCACTCAACCAGCTCAATTGCGGCACCACGACCCTGTTCGACTGGCATCACTGCAACGCCACCACGGACCACACCGATGCGGCGATCGACTCCCTCGAGGAGGCAGGCATCCGCGCGGTCTATGGCCACGGGCAGACCAAGCTTGCGCCGAAGCCGGGCGAGCGACCCTTCTCGGAGGTGCCGCACTCACGCGAGCGGGTGGAGCGGCTGCGCAAGGGCCGGCTCGCGTCCGACGACGGACTGATCACCATGGCCATGTGTATTCAGGGCGTTGGCTTCTCGGTCTGGGACTGCATCGAGCATGACGTCCGGTTGGCGAAGGACATGGGGCTGCGCTGGTCCAACCATACGGGCGCGCAAGGCATTCCGTTTCTCGCCGATAACGCGGTGCACCGGCTTGACGAACTGGGCCTGCTGGGGCCCGAGGCGGACTTCGTCCACGCCACCAACTTCACCGATGACGAGCTGAAGCTGATCATCGACCGGGGTGGCTCGATCACGGTCGCGCCCGAGTGCGAGTGCAACTTCGGCCATGGCAACCCGGTGACCGGTCGGGTGCTGGAACTGGGTGGCACGCCGTCCTTCGGCATTGATCTCGAATCGAACATCTCCGGCGACATGTTCTCCGTCGTGCGTTTCTCGCTCCAGCTCGAGCGCGGCATGTACACCGATGCGCGCCCGCGCCCGACCAAGACCATGCCGGAGCATCTGAAGACCCGGGTCGCGCTCGAGTGGGCGACCATCGGCAACGCTCGCGCGCTCGGCATGGACGACAGGATCGGCTCGCTCACGCCGGGCAAGCAGGCTGACGTGATCCTGACCCGGGGCGACGATCTCAACACCTGTCCTGTGCACGATCCGATCCAGACGCTGGTCTTCATGGCGACGCCCTACAATGTGGACACGGTCTTCGTGAACGGTGTGGCGAAGAAGCGTGGCGGAAAGCTCGATTACTCCGAGGCTGCGCTACGCGACACGCTGGGCCGGCTGACCAAATCCGGCCGCCGGATTCTCGACGCCGCCGGCGTGTTCGCGGCGGCGGAATAGGCGACAGCGCCAGGCCTCATGCTGAGCTTGTCGAAGTATGAGAGCGCCCATCCTCGCCCTTCGACAGGCTCAGGGTGAGGATGGGTCATGCAGATGATAGTGGTTCCACTTCACACCAGAAGATCGGCGCGCCCATGATCGCTAACCGCTGGATCGTCCTAGGCGCGCTGTTCCTCGCGCGCTCGGCGCTCGGCTTTCATTTCCAGTCGGTGGCCTCGGTCTCGCCGCTGCTGGTCGATGATCTTGGGATCGACTTCACAGAGGTCGGCACCCTGATAGGGTTCTTCTCGCTCCTGGGCGTGGTCACAGCACTACCGGCGGGATTTCTTGGTCAGCGTTTCGGTGAGCGCCGGGGGTGCATTCTCGGACTCGCGATGATGGCACTCGGCGGTCTCGTCATGTGGCTGGGCGACGATTTCACGGTGATCGGCGTCGGCCGGATCGTCGCGGGTACCGGCGGGGTCATCATCACCGTTCTGATGGTGAAGATCGTCGGCGACCTTTTCGAGGGCAGGGAGGTCGTCACGGCAATGGCGATCCTAATGAACAGCTGGCCGGTCGGTATCGCGCTCGGCCTTTACACCCAGGGCGCAATGGCCGAGGCATGGGGCTGGCAGGCGGTCTTCCTGACGGCCAGTGTCGGGTCCTTCGCCGGCATGTTGCTCATTGCAATCCTCTACCGGCCGGCGGCGAAGCCGGTTGTGCGCGCGGTTCAGCGCCTCGCCATCACGCGCAGCGAGGCGACTAAGGTCTCGCTCGCCGGAATCGTCTGGGTTTTCTACAACGCCGGCTACCTGATGGTGCTGTCCTTCGGCCCGGCGATGCTCGTGGTGCGTGGGTTCGATGTCGCGGCGGCGGGTCTGCTGATCGCCAACGCGACCTTTGTCTACATGTTCGCGATCCCGCTGGGCGGATGGCTCTCCGAGAAACTTGCACGGCCCAACCTCGTGATGGTCGGCTGCTTTGCCGCGAGCGCGCTGGTGATCGCGATCATCCCGGTTGTTGATGCGCCGCTTCTGTTGTTCATCCTCGCCGCGATCTTCATCGGGATCCCGACCGGGAACGTGATGGCGCTCACCGTCGAGACGGTGCGCGCGGAGCACCGCAACACCGGCACCGGCCTCTATCACACTTGGAATCATGCTGGCCTGTTCGTCGGCCCGGCGCTGGCTGGCTGGATCGTCGACCAGACCGGCGATCCGGCCAGCGCCATGTTCTTCGGCGGCGCGGCGGTGGTCCTCGCGATCTTCGTCCTCGGAGCGTTGCGTCTTGTGCAGCGACGTGAAGTCCTTGCCGGCTGAGCCGTCGTTATCCGTCGTGATCCCGGCTCTGAACGCGGGTGAGGGGCTCACCGCGACGCTCGAATCACTTCGGGAAGGTGCGGGTGCGTTCGACATGGATGTTCTGGTCGTCGATGGCGGCTCCGACGACGACACTGTCGCGGTTGCGGAAGCGAACGGCACACGTGTCTTGACGTCGCCGCGCGGGCGCGGGACCCAGATGGTAGCGGGGGCGGAAGAGGCGCAGCGCGACTGGCTCCTGTTCCTGCATGCCGACACGGTTCTCGCGACCGGATGGGCACGGGAACTCGCAGCGTTTATGGAATCGGGCGATGCCCGCGCGGCCTATTTTCGGTTTCGGCTCGATGACGATGCGCCCGGCGCGCGGCGGATCGAGAGGCTGGTCGCCTGGCGCTGCCGCGTCCTGGGTCTGCCCTACGGGGACCAAGGGCTGGCGCTGTCGCGAAGGCTCTATCAAGAGACGGAGGGATACCCGGATCAGCCGCTGATGGAGGATGTCCATCTGGTGCGCCGACTTGGCCGCCGACGGCTCGCGGGGCTGCAAAGTGCGGCCACGACGTCTGCGGAAAGATATCGTTCTGGCGGCTATTGGCGCAGGCCAGCACGCAATCTCTTCTGCCTGCTGCTCTACCTGTTTGGTGCGTCGCCTCTGTTCGTGGCGCGGGTCTATCGATGAAGCCCCATCTCGTCATCTTTGCGCGCGCCCCCCGGCGCGGTGCGGTCAAGCGGCGGCTCGCGGCCGACATCGGCGACGGTGCCGCGATCGGCTTTTACCGCCAAACCCTAAACGATGTGGTCCGACGCCTCGGCTGTGATCCGCGCTGGCACACCTGGCTATCTGTGACCCCCGATACGACCGCCGCCCACCCGCGGCTCTGGCCGCCGGTCCCCGGGGTGCAGTTGATCCCGCAGGGCGGCGGCGACCTGCGCGCGCGCATGGCGCGGCCGCTCCGCGAACTGTCGCCGGGACCGGTGATCGTCGTCGGGACCGATATCCCCGATGTCTCTGTGGGACATATCGCCCGAGGGTTCGCGGCTCTCGGCCGCCATACGTTCGTTTTCGGACCGGCCTCCGACGGCGGATACTGGCTGGTCGGCGCGCGCCGCCGTCCCGCGGTTCCGAAGAAGTTGTTCGAGAACGTGCGCTGGAGCACTGAACACGCGCTCGCCGACACGCTGGCGGGACTTCCGCCGCACGTACGGGTGGCCATGCTCGACACGCTCGACGATATCGATGACGGGGACGCCTGGCGGCGCTGGAGGGCGCGCTCTCAACAAACCGTGACGTGACAACGCGCCTGTTTCTTCCGACATGGTGATCGCTAAAATTGCGGGTCCCAGCGGGGAAGGCATGGAATCGATCTATTACGTCATCTCTTGGCTCTGCCACCGGCGCTGCGCGCACTGTTCCGACACACGCTTTCGCCCTTACGTGCGCGACGAACGCGATGCGGTCGTGAATGAGGCACTCTCGAGCCATGCCCGGATCGTCGCGAACCTGCCCGAGCGCATGACCTATCGCGAGACCGACGACGGGCCGGAGAAGCCGGGACGGGTGATCCTGTCGGGCGGCGAGGTGCTGCTCGACGAGCTTCTCGCGCGCGGCATGTGGCAGATCTCGATCACTGGCATGGACGATTTTCGTGTCGGACATGAGGGCGAGAAACGGGCGCCGCTGATCAAGAAACTGACCGAAATGTTCGAGGCAGCGGGGCTGCAACCAACGGGCCGCCGGCATGACGGGACCGACGCTCGCGGCACTGTAACCCCAGTCTATTCCTTCATGGGGGCGAACTCCGAGGAGTGGATTGGGCCGATCTGGCCGCGTGGGCGTGCCTGGGACAACGAGCTCTCGAGTGCGACCCTGGACGACAATTTCTGTAACCGCTGGTCGGGCGGCCTCAACTTCATGAACCATGGGCGGCTCGGCTCCGAGGTCTCGATCGAGCCTGACGGCAACGTCTATCCTTGCTGCCTCAAGACGAAGGCGCCGTTGGGCAATCTTACCGAGGAGCCGCTTACCGGTATCCTCGACAGTCTTTCTGGGCATCCGGCCTTCGAGGCGATCAATGCCGGCGCACCCCAACGGATGGGTGCGGCATTTGGCTGGGACGAAGCGACGTTCCTGCGCCGCAGCGAGACGAAGACGCCGTCGGGCGAGACCTACCACAACCTCTGCATCGGCTGCGACCGGTTCCACGAGCAGGTGTTGGGCACGATCATCGATGCGCTGCGCGAGGCGCGGCTCAGCGGACGCGACGCGGCATGAGCGATCGTATCTCGAATGTCTGTGCGGCGCTTGCGGACCGGCTCGAGGTGCCCGTATCCGACCTGCATCCGCTGCCTGACACCGGACTCGCCCACGAACATGTGCGGATTGCCGGGACGGGGACGCTCGCCCGTGTGCCGAAACAGAGTCAGCTCGGGCTCGCCCCGGCCGATAATCTCGAATACCAGGCCGCGTGTTTTGATCGGGCTGCCGTTAGCGCCCACGCGCCGCGCCTGTACGACACCCTGGCGCCGGACGACGATCTGCCCATGGGCGCGCTGATCGTCGAACTGATCGACGGGCGGCCGCTGTCGCTCCCAGGCGACCTCGCGGCAATGGCAGAATGTCTCGCGGCGATTCATGCTCTGGCGCTGCCGGAGGAGCGCGCGCCGCTGAAGGATCCTGTCGATCCCCTCGCCGATACCTTCACCGAGGTCATGGCCCAGGCCGCCTACATCGCGGCGGCCGATCTCCATCCAGAGGCGGAGGCGCAGATCCGCGAGGAACTGCGGGCAGCCGGCGCGACCCTCGGCCGCGACGACTGCCCGCCCCGGACGCTCATTGCGTTTGACGCCCATCCCGGAAACTATCTGATGACGCCGGACGGCAGGGCGATCCTCGTGGACCTCGAGAAGGCGCGCTACGGCGCGGCCGGCTTCGATCTTGCCCATGCCAGCCTCTACACCTCGACGACCTGGGACGTGGACAGCCATGCGGTGCTCGACCGCGACCAGGTAAATGCATTCCATGCCGCCTGGCTCCACGCGGTGTCCGGCCCGCTCGCGTCCGCGACCGAGCCCTGGCTGTGGCCACTGCGCCGGATCATGTGGCTCTGGTCGGTCACCTGGTGCGTCAAGTGGCGGGTCGAATCCCGACGCGATATTGGCGACGAAGATGCAACCGAGAACTGGTCGGCCGAACTCAGCGAGGACGCGCTCGTCGCCCATGTCGCCGGCCGGGTTACCGATTATCTCGATCCTGAAACCATCACGCGCGTCCGCGCCGACTGGCAGTCACCCGCCGAGGCGGTGGGTCCGGCGGTCGCGCGGGCCGTCTAGCCATCTGAAGGAGGTTCGCAGATGCGGATACTGATCGCAGCGCTCGCCACCATTCTGACGTTTGTCACCGCGCCGGAGGGCAAAGCCCAGGACTGGAACGCCGTGGCCGACAAGGCTCGGGGCCAGGCCGTTTTCTGGAACGCGTGGGGCGGAGACGAACGCATCAACGCCTACATCGCCTGGGCCAGCGACCAGGTGCGGGCACGCTACGGCGTGACCGTCCGGCATGTGAAGCTGTCCGACACGTCCGAGGCCGTGGCCCGGGTGGTGGCGGAGAAGGCGGCCGGTAAGCTCGACGGCGGCTCGGTCGATCTCATCTGGATCAACGGCGAGAACTTCGCTGCAATGAAGCGCAACGAATTGCTGTTCGGACCATGGACCCAAGATGCGCCAAACTACCGTTTCGTCGATACGGTTAACAAGAAGACCACTACCGTCGATTTCACCGAGCCCGTCGATCATCTCGAGGCGCCCTGGGGCATGGCACAGTTCGTCTTCATCTATGACACGGCGCATGTGGAGCGCCCGCCGCGCTCGATCCCCGCGCTGCTCGAATGGGCAAAGGCGAACCCGGGTCGGTTCATCTATCCCCAGCCGCCCGATTTTCTCGGCACGACCTTCCTGAAGCAGGCGCTTATCGAGCTCGCGGCCGACCCGGCGGTCCTGCAGGCGCCGGCGGCGGATGTGGCGCGGGTGACGGCGTCGCTCTGGGCCTATCTCGACGCACTGCACCCGCTGATGTGGCGGCGTGGCCAGGTCTATCCGCAGAACGGGCCAGCGCTGCAGAGGCTGCTCGATGACGGCGAGATTGCCATCGCGCTTTCTTTCGAGCCGGCCGAGGCGTCCGGACTGATCGCCCAGGGCAAGCTCCCCGATACGGTGCGGACCTTCGTTCTCGAGGGGGGCACCATCGGCAACACCAACTTCGTGGCGATCCCCTTCAACGCGAACGCCAAGGAAGGCGCGATGGTGCTCGCGAACTTCCTGATGTCGCCCGAGGCACAGGCCCGCAAGCAGAACCCTGAAGTCTGGGGCAGCTTCACCGTGCTCGACACAGCGCGCCTGCCGGAAGCCGCACGAGAAGCGTTCCGCGCGCTCGACCTGGGCGTTGCGACGCTGTCGCCGAGCGAGTTGGGCGCGACGCTGCTCGAACCGCATCCGTCCTGGGTGGCCGCGCTCGAGGCGGAATGGGCGAAGCGATACGCCAGCGGAAAGTAGCCGGCATGGCCCCCAAATTCCCCCTGCGCTGGGTGCCGGCGGTAACCCTGCTGCTGCTGCTGGGCCCGGTCTTCGCCGGGTTGCTCGGCACGCTGCTGCCGGCCTTCGGCTATCTGCCCGCGCTCGGCGGCGCCGCGTTCAGTCTCGAGCCCTGGCGGGCGCTATTTGCCGCGCCGGGAGTGGCGGAGTCGATCCGTCTCTCCTTCGTGACCGGGTTCGCCGTGACGGCTCTCTCTTTCGCCGTGGTGATTCTCTTCTTCGCCGGCTGGCACGGCACCGCGTTCTTTGCCTGGGTGCAGAGGGTTCTCTCGCCGCTCCTGTCAATCCCCCATGTGACGGTCGCGTTCGGGCTGGCGTTCCTGCTGGCGCCCTCGGGCTGGATTTTCCGCCTCACCTCGCCCTGGCTCACTGGATACGACCGGCCGCCCGACCTCATCATCGTCCAGGATCCGGATGGGCTCGCGCTGATCGCTGGGCTGATGATCAAAGAGATACCGTTCCTGTTCCTGATGACGCTCGCCGCGATCGGCCAGGTCGATGCCGCGCGCGTACGCACCATGGCGCGCACCCTCGGCTACGGCACCGTTGCCGCCTGGCTCAAGGCGGTGTTCCCGCTGGTTTACCGGCAGATCCGGCTGCCGGTCTTCGCGGTCCTCGCCTTTGCGGCCTCCGTGGTCGATGTCTCGGTCGTGCTCGCTCCGTCGACGCCGCCGCCGCTCGCCGTCCAGCTCGTGCGCTGGTTCAACGACCCCGACCTGGCGTTGCGCTTTGTCGCCTCGGCCGGTGCGCTCGTGCAGCTCAGCCTAGTCGCCGCGGCGATCCTCGTCTGGTGGCTGGGCGAACGGATCGTCGCCCGGCTCGGCCGCGCCTGGGTGTGCGCGGGCGGCCGCGCACGTGCGGACCTGCCGCTGCGTCTCGCGGCGGCCGCGACGCTGACCGCGAGCTTCCTAGCGGCGTTCCTGGGGCTTGCGAGCATGGCGCTCTGGTCCTTCGCCGATCGCTGGCGCTTCCCCGATGCGGTCCCGTCACGCCTGTCCCTCGATGCGTGGATGGCAAATGCAGACCGGCTGGTGAACGCCACCCTCAACACCGCGACCATCGGGCTTGCCGCGGCGCTGGTTGGCCTGATCCTGACGGTGGGCTGCCTCGAGAACGAGGCACGGTTCGGCCGCCGCGCGACCAGCCGGGCGCTGTGGCTGCTGTACCTGCCGCTGCTCGTGCCTCAGATCGCGTTCCTGTTCGGGACCCAGGTCCTGCTGGTGTTGAGCGACCTGGACGGCGTCTGGATCGCCGTCGCGTGGGCCCATCTGGTGTTCGTCCTGCCCTATGTCTTCCTCTCGCTCGCCGATCCCTACCGAGCCTGGGACGAGCGTTATGCACGTGCCGCGCTGTGTCTCGGTGCATCGCCTGCGCAGGTGTTCTGGCGGGTCAAGCTGCCGATGCTGCTGCGGCCCGTCCTTGTGGCCGCCGCCGTCGGCTTCACCGTCTCCATCTGCCAGTTTCTGCCGACGCTGTTTGCCGGCGCGGGGCGGATCGACACGCTGACCACCGAGGCGGTGTCGCTCGCGTCCGGTGCGGACCGACGCGCCATCGGCGCCTATGCGCTGCTGCAGATGACCCTACCCTTCATCGCGTTCGGGCTGGCCGCCGCGGCGCCGGCCTGGCTGTTCCGCGACCGGCGAGGTCTTCGGGTCACGGCATAGGGGTTGCCGCTTGACAGGCGCGCGCCGCAGAAGGCCCACTGCGGCCAACGAAAGACCAAGCTTTCCGGGGATCACATCATGAAACTGTTCAGCTATTGGCGTTCGCTCGCCGCCTTCCGTGTGCGCATTGCGCTTAACCTCAAGGGCCAGCCCTTCGACGTGGTCTCGACCGACCTGATCAAGGGCGAGCAGTTCGATCCGGAGTATCTCAAGATCAATCCCCAAGGTGTCGTCCCGGCACTGATCACCGACGACGGAAACACGCTCACCCAGTCGATGGCGATCCTCGAATATCTCGACGAGACCTATTCCGAACCGGCCCTGATGCCGGCCGATACGATGGCGCGTGCGCGGGTGCGCTCGCTCTGCATGATACTGGTCGCCGATATGCACCCGCTCGTTGTGCCGCGCATCCGCAAGTACATCACCCAGGATATGGGTCATAGCGAGGAGGAGCTCGGCGCCTGGATCGGAAACTGGACGAAGAAGGGCCTGGAAGCGGTGGAGAGCCATCTCTCCCAAGGCGGCCATTCGGGCAAATATTGCGAGGGCGACCAGGTGACCCTGGCTGACCTCTGCCTCGTTCCGCAGGTGGGAGCGGCGATGCTGTTCAAGATTCCGCTCGACGACTTCCCCAACTGCGTGCGCGTGTTCAAGGCCTGCATGGAGAGTCCGGCCTTCTTCGATGCGCGTCCGCAGGCGCAGCCCGATTTTCCGGAAGACATGAAGTAGGGAACCTGCACG
>JAYPRP010000016.1:0-35704 GCA_038132575.1 Rhodospirillaceae bacterium | reverse complement strand
GCACTATCTAATCGGTCCCGGTCACCGCGGCGTTCTTACAATACTCTCCTGGGGCTCGCGACAGTTGCGATTCCTCAGCTAGGCCATCGTGGTCGGCATCGGCGCCGGAATTCTCTCAATGCTGTTCTCGTTCCCCATGTTCTTTCTTATCGCACCTGGCAGGCACTCAATCCTGGGCATTGATCATTTCTCGGAAGGGGGCTTCTTCGCGTTACATTTGGCCTTCAGCGGCGTCAGCCTCATCGTCTGGATTGTCGTAATCATGATCATGTCGGGAGCGCTCCTGCGTTTCCCTCTCTACGCTATCGAGGCTACTTCCGACGCGATGTGACAGCTCACCGAACTGGTCCGTAATAACCGAACTCGGGTCGCGATGATCTCTCTGGTTCGCGATGCCATCCCGTTTACAATCCGTTGGCCCCGGGTAGTCTCCTGATCGAGGCAGGTGCGCTCGAATTTTCGCAAGACGCAGGCTCAAAGTTGCATATCGCCACCCTGCAAGTGGCCGCAACCCTGATACAGTCGCTTGCCGGCCTCTGCTGGCTTGCCGTCACCGCCGTGATATTGTCGATAATCTACAGACAGCTTAGCGACAACGTGCAGGTGCCCCCTCTGCGACAGCCGCCTAGAGCAGGTCCTGCAACTGCGCGACCAGCGGCACGTCGGCCGGCGGCATCGGGTAATTCCGAAGCGCGTTGGGGCGTACCCAAGCGAGTTCCTGGCCCTCGCGCGGCGCGGGCGTGCCCTCCCATACCCGGCACACGAACAGCGGCATCAGCAGGTGGAAGTCGTCATAGGCGTGGCTCGCGAACCCGATGGGCGCGAGGCAGCTCTCATGGGTGTCGATGCCGAGTTCCTCGGCGAGCTCGCGGATGAGCGCCGCTTCGGGCGTCTCGCCGTCACGGAACTTGCCGCCGGGAAATTCCCACAGCCCGGCCATGGACTTCCCCTCGGGCCGTCGCGCGAGCAGAACCCGGTCGTCCGCGTCGATCAGCGCCCCGGCGCTGACCAGCTGCAGCGGAACCCCGGCCACGCCGGCTAGCTCCGATAGTCGGCGTTGATCGAAATGTAGCCGTGGGTCAGGTCGCAGGTCCACACGGTACCGCGCCCGCGCCCGATGCCGAGGTCGATATCGATATCGATCTCGAGCCCCTGCATGTGAGCGGCGACGGGCGCCTCGTCGTAGGCGGTCACGAGCTGGCCGAGACGCGTGATCGGCACGCCGCCGATGGCGATAGACAGCCGGTCGCGGTCCGCCTTCTCGCCCGCCTTGCCGACGGCCATTACGATCCGGCCCCAGTTCGCGTCCTCGCCCGCGGTCGCGGTCTTGACCAACGGCGAGTTGGCGACGGCAAGGCCCACGGCGCGCGCCGCGCGTTTCGATTCCGCGCCTTTCACGTTGATGGTGACGAACTTCTGAGCGCCCTCGCCGTCGCGCACCACTTGCTGCGCCAGGTCCACGAAGACGTCGCGCAGGGCCGCCCTAAAGTCGGCGAGGCGCTTGTCGGCGACGGACTTGATGCGCGGCTGTCCCTTGGCCTGGCCGGTCGCGAACATGAGGACCGTGTCCGACGTCGATGTGTCGCTGTCGACGGTGATCGCGTTGAAGGATTCGTCCGCCGCCCAGCGCACGAGCCGCTGCAGCACCGGCGCCGGAATTTTCGCGTCGGTGAAGACGAAGCCGAGCATCGTCGCCATGTCCGGCGCGATCATGCCCGATCCCTTGGCGAAACCGGAGATGGTGACCTGCGTCTTGCCGATGCGCACCTTGCGGCTCGCGCCCTTGGCGAAGGTGTCGGTGGTCATGATCGCCTCGGCGGCATCTTGCCAGTGCCCGGCACCCAGCGCGCGTTTCATCTCGGGCAGCTTGCTCGCGACGTAATCGGGGTCGCGCGGCTCACCGATCACGCCCGTCGATGCCAAATAGACATCCTGCGCACGGCAGCCCAACAGGTGTGCCGCCTCGCCCGCGGTCTGCACCACTTGGAGATCGCCCGCAAGGCCGGTGAAGGCATTGGCGTTGCCGGAATTCACCACCAGCGCGCGCGCGCTGCCGCGCGGCAGGATCGTGCGGCACCATTCGACGGGCGCCGAGGGGCATTTCGAGCGGGTGAGCACCCCCGCAGCGGTCGTCCCCGGCGCAAACGCCGCGACCATGAGGTCCTTGACCCCGCGGTGCTTCTTCAGCCCCACCGCACGGCCAGACAGCCGCACACCGCGCACGTTCGCAATCTTCGGAAATCTGGCCGGGGCCAGCGGAGAACGCGTCAGCCCGGGCTTGGCGGGCACCTTGCGCTTGCCGGAAGTGGATTTGGCGGACTTCGCCATGGCAGGAGACCCCCTCGTTTGGAACTTCGGCCGGGGCAACGTCCGCAAAGCAGAGCCCTACTGCTTTACGCCACCCTCGACCGGCGAGCCGTCGAGATTGAACAACGTAATCTCGGCCTTGCCGCGCAGTCCCGTCATATGCGCGGCGATCAACTCGCGCGTCAACTGCTGTTCGAGCACCGGCCGCGCTTCTTCGAAGCCGGGCGCCGGCTGGCGGCGCTTGTCGAAGACCTTGATGACGTGCCAGCCATGCTCGCTCTGAACCGGATCGTGTCCAACCTCGCCCGGCTCGATGGCGAATGCCGCGCTTGAGAATGGCTGCGCCATGGCGCTGCGTGTGAAGTAACCGAGGTCTCCGCCGCGCGTGGCGCTCGGCCCCTTCGAACGCTCGCGCGCCAGGTCGCCGAAGTCCGCGCCACCCTCGAGCGCCTTGATGACGTCATATCCGTCCTCCTCGCTCTCGAGCAGAATGTGACTCGCACGCACCTCGAGCGGCCCTTCGGTGTTGGCAATCGTCACGTTATAGGCCTTACGGAGATCCTCCTCCTCAAGCCCCTCGGCGATCAGACGGTTCATATAGGTCTGCTGTATCGCGACCCGGGCGAACTCCTCGATCTGTTCCTGAACCTCGGGGTCCTCGCGGAGATTGGCCTTGTTGGCCTCCTCGACGATGAGCTGGCCATCGACGAGCTGCTGGACGATCTGGGTGAAAAGCGTGCTGACCGGGACCTGGCGGAAACGGTCGGGGAGACGCTTGAACGCGACTGCCACATCAGACTGGAGAATCTCGGCGCCGTTGACCGTGGCAACGACGGGATCGGCCGGAGCATCTGTGGCTTTGCCCTGCTGGGCCAGCGCCGGCGCGGCGCCGGTCAGAATGACGGCGAGCGCCAGCGGCGCGGCAAGTGTGCGGACCATGCGTTCAGTCTCCTGTGGGGGCCCGGTGCGGGACGGGCATCGCAATTGCAGGGTCAATCTGACGCGTTCCCCAATCGCATACAAGCCGACCCCGGTGCCGCCGGCGGCGGTCACACGGCAACGTGAATCCCAATTCAGGCGACAAAGCGGCGTTTCAATTTCGGGGCGGTGAACCCGCCGCGGGCGTCATTGACACATGCCCATGCGCCCCCTAGACAATGCGGCCAGAATCCCCATGTTTCCCGGTACGCAAACGGCGCGGCGGAAAGCATAGAGCCGTCCCGGCGCGCAGCTGCACCGGCGATGCCGGCAAAACGGGGGCGAGGTGACGATTATGGTCCTGAATCTGGTCACGAGGGCCTTCGGAACGGCGAACGATCGCTATCTGAAGCGGCTCAAAAAGGACGTCGAGGCGATCAACGCGCTCGAGCCCGAGCTCGAGGCGCTGGACGATGCCGCGCTGCGTGCACGGACAGATGCCTTCCGCGAACGGCTCGCGGCCGGCGAGACGATCGACGACGTCCTGGTCGAGGCGTTCGGGACGGTGCGCGAGGCGGCAAAGCGTGCGCTTGGCCAGCGGCATTTCGACGTGCAGCTCCTCGGCGGCATGATCCTGCACAACGGCATGATCTCGGAGATGAAGACCGGCGAGGGCAAGACCCTCGTCGCCACCCTGCCGGTGTATCTGAACGCGCTCGAGGGCAAGGGCGTGCATGTGGTCACGGTGAACGACTACCTGGCCCAGCGCGACTCCGCCTGGATGGGACATATCTACGAATTCCTGGGCCTCACCACCGGCTGCATCGTCAACTCCATGTCCGACGAGGAGCGGCGCGCTGCCTATGCCGCAGATGTGACCTACGGCACGAACAACGAGTTCGGCTTCGACTATCTGCGTGACAACATGAAGTTCCATCTCGACGAGATGGTGCAGCGTGACTTCAACTTCGCGATTGTCGACGAGGTGGACTCGATCCTGATCGACGAGGCGCGGACCCCGCTGATCATCTCGGGCCCGGTTGAGGATTCCTCCGCGGCCTATACCGAAGCCGACCAGATCATCCCGCAGCTCACCGAGGACGATTTCGAGCTCGACGAGAAGGCGCGCGCCGTGACCCTCACCGAAGAGGGTATCGAGCATGCCGAGGAACTGCTCGCGCAGGCCGGACTGATCGAGGCCGGCACCAGCCTTTATGACATCAGCAGTGTCACCATCCTGCACCATGTGAATCAGGCGCTGCGCGCTCACAAGCTGTTCCAGCGCGACCGGGACTACATCGTCCACCAGGGCCGGATCGTCATCATCGACGAGTTCACCGGCCGTATGATGGAGGGCCGCCGCTTCTCCGACGGCTTGCACCAGGCCCTCGAGGCCAAGGAAGGCGTCGAGGTCCAGAACGAGAACCAGACCCTCGCCTCGATCACGTTTCAGAACTACTTCCGGCTCTATCCCAAGCTCGCCGGCATGACCGGCACGGCGATGACGGAATCGGCCGAGTTCGCGGAGATCTACAAGCTTGAGGTGGTGGATATCCCGACCCACCGCCCGATGATCCGCGACGATCAGAACGACGAGGTCTATCGGACGCTCGAGGAGAAATACAACGCGATCAACGAGCTGATCGCGGAGGCCAACGAACGCGGCCAGCCGGTGCTGGTCGGCACCGTCTCGATCGAGAAATCCGAGGAGGTCTCGGCGGCGCTGAAGGCGCGGAACATCGCGCACGAGGTGCTCAACGCCCGCCATCACGAGCGCGAGGCCCAGATCATCGGCCAGGCCGGCGTGCCGGAAGCGGTGACGATCGCGACCAACATGGCGGGCCGCGGCACCGACATCCAGCTCGGCGGCAATGTCGAGATGCGCATCGAGGCCGAGCTCGCGGACATGGAGGCCGGCCCCGAGCGCGATGCGAAGGAGGCGGCGATCCGCGAAGAGGTCGCGAAGCTGCACGACCAGGTCCTCGCCGCCGGCGGACTCATGGTGATCGGCACCGAGCGCCACGAGAGCCGCCGGATCGACAACCAGCTGCGCGGCCGTTCCGGCCGCCAGGGCGACCCGGGCACCTCGCGCTTCTTCCTGTCACTGCAGGACGATCTGATGCGCATCTTCGGCTCCGAGCGCATGGACGGCATGCTCCAGAAGCTCGGCATCGAGGAGGGCGAGGCGATCGTCCACCCCTGGATCAACAAGGCGCTCGAGAAGGCGCAGCAGAAGGTCGAAGCGCGAAACTTCGAGATCCGCAAGCAGCTGCTCCAGTACGACGACGTAATGAACGACCAGCGCAAGGTCATCTACGAGCAGCGCAAGGACCTGATGCGGACCAACGACGTGTCGGACACGATCAAGGCGATGCGCGCCGAGGCGCTGGAAGACCTGATCGCGCGAACCATCCCGGAGCGCGCGTTTGCCGAACAGTGGGACACGGATCTTCTGAAGGAAGACGCGATGCGGGTGTTCGGGCTCGACATTCCCGCCACCGAGTGGGCCGCCGAGGAAGGCATCGCCGACGAGGAAATTCACGACCGCATGGAGCGGATGATCGACGAGCGCATGGCGGCGAAGGTCGCCAACTATGGTGAAGAGATCATGCGCATGGCCGAGAAGAACCTGCTGCTGCAGATTCTCGACCAGCACTGGAAAGATCACCTCCTGCGCCTCGACCATCTGCGCCAAGGCATTGGCCTGCGCGCGTTCGGCCAGAAGAACCCGCTGAACGAGTACAAGCGAGAAGCCTTCGACATGTTCCAGGACATGCTCGTGCGCCTGCGCGAGGGGGTCACGATGCTGCTCAGTCACATCGAGATTCAGGTGAACGCGCCGGAGGCCGTGCCGGAGCCCGAGGCGCCGCGCGAGATGGAAACGCAGCATGCGAGCATCGGCCAGTTCGGCGATGCCGCCCAGCCGGCTGCCGCCTCCGAGAGCCCGGCCGCCCCCGCCGCGTCGGCCCGCAGGAAGGCCGCGGCCGCGCTGGACCCGAACGATCCTTCGAGCTGGGGCAAGGTCCCGCGCAATGCGGCATGCCCCTGCGGATCAGGCAAGAAATACAAGCACTGTCACGGAAAGCTCGCCTGAGGGCGAGAGCGTCTCGATGGTCGCGTTCGGTGTCTTCGATCATCTCGACCGCCGGGCCGGCACACCAGACGCGCAGATATACGAAGATCGGCTGCGCCTGATCGCCACCTACGACCAGGCCGGGATCGCGATGTATCACCTGGCCGAGCATCACGCGACGCCACTGGGCCTCGCCCCTCGCCCCGCGTGTTCCTGTCCGCCGTCGCCCCGCGCACCGCGCGCATACATTAAGGACCTATGGTCTGCCGCCCGCCCCTCTACGAGCCGCTGCTGCTGGAAGAAGCGGCGGCGTCTTTCGAACGCTTCGCGGCGGAGGCGATGCCGCGCTTCGAGTGATCGGCCCGATCAGGCCAGCCCGGCCTTCCCGAGATTGAGAAACTTCTCGCGCCGCTGTGCCAGAATTGCCGGCCCGTCCATCCCGTCCATCGAACGCATGGCCGCGTCGACGGCCGTATCGACCGCGGCGATTGCGGCTTCGGGCTCGCGATGAGCGCCGCCCAGCGGCTCGGGTACGATCCCGTCGATGAGGTTCAGCCCGGAGAGGTCCTGGGCGGTGATCTTGAGCGCCTCGGCGGCGTCCTGGGCTCGCTCGCCGTCGCGCCACAGGATCGACGCGCAGCCCTCAGGCGAGATCACCGAATAGACGGCATGCTCCATCATCAGGACCGTGTTGGCCGTGGCGATGGCAATGGCGCCGCCCGACCCGCCCTCGCCGATGACGACCGACACAAAGGGGACTTCAAGGCCGAGCGAGACCTGGATCGCGCGGGCGATCGCCTCGGACTGGCCGCGCTCCTCCGCGCCAACGCCGGGATAGGCGCCGGACGTATCCACGAAGGACAGGATCGGCATCTTGAAGCGGTTCGCCAGTTCCATCAGCCGCTGCGCCTTGCGGTATCCCTCGGGTCGCGCCATGCCGAAATTGTGGTGTACACGGCTCTCGGTGTCGTTGCCCTTTTCCTGGCCAAGCACGACCACCGGGCGTCCGCGGTAGCGGCCCAACCCGGAAACAAGCGCGTTGTCCTCGGCATAGAGGCGGTCGCCAGCGAGCGGCACGAACTCGTTGATCAAGGCGGCGACATAGTCCCGGCATTTCGGCCTTAACGGATGGCGCGCCACCTGTACCTTCTGCCAGGCCGACAGGCGGCCATAGGTCTGCCGCAGCTCGCGATCAACCTTCTCCTCGAGCTTGCCGACCTCCTCGGCGATGTTGAGATCGCCGTCGTCAGACAGCCTGCGGAGTTCCTCGATTTGCCCCTCGAGCTCGGCCAGCGGTCTTTCGAAATCCAGAAAATGCGCCATGGCGTTCTACTACGTCTCGCGCGCGCGGCTGGCAAGCGGATGATGCTCGGCCACGAGCCGGCGCATGCGCTCGTCGAGCACATGGGTGTAGATCTGGGTCGTCGAGATGTCGGCGTGGCCGAGCATCTGCTGAACGCTGCGCAGATCGGCGTCGTGATGCAGCAAATGCGTTGCGAACGCGTGGCGCAACACATGTGGACTGACCCTGCGCGGGTCGAGCCGCGCAGTCGCGGCTAGGTCCTTGAGGAGCTGGAAGAAGCGCTGGCGTGAGAGATGCTTACCGCCGCGCCCGGCGAACAGGAACGGGTTCGACGTCCCATCCGGCACGAACGCATCGCGCACCGCGAGATAGGCGCGAACGGCCTCGCGGGCCGGTTCGCTCAACGGGACCATGCGTTCCTTGTCGCCCTTGCCCCGGACGATGAGCATTTCCGGATCGCGCTGGACGGCAGCCAGGGGAAGGCTGACCAGTTCTGTCACTCGCATGCCCGTGGCGTAGCAGAGCTCGACCAGAGCGCACAGGCGCTTGCCCTTAGCCCCGTCGCGGGTGGCGGCGGCATCAAGCAGCGCCGCAACGTCGTCCTCGGAGAGCAGTTTCGGAAGCGACCGTCCCTGGCGCGGACTTTCGATGATGGCGCTCGGATCGTCGGCGCGCAAACCGTCGGCGTACAGAAAGCGATAGAACTGGCGCAACGTCGACAAGCGGCGCGCGGCGGTGCGCGCGGACATGCCACGACCCTCGAGATGCCTCAGATAGGCGCGCAGGTCTTCGGTCGAGGCTGCGTCGAGGACACCGGGGCGAGGGTATTCGGCACCGCCTAGAAATCGGGCGGCATCCTCCAGGTCACGTCCATAGGCCGCGACCGTGTTTGGCGAGGCACCGCGTTCGGCGAGCAGCAGTTCCAGGAAGGCCTCGAAGTAGCGGCTGACCCGCGCCGGCGCGAGAGGCTCCCGCCGCCAGCTCATTGCACGGGTGCGACCAGGGCCGCACGGGCAATCGACCGGGCGTCCGCGTCGAGACCCACGCGTTGCAGGCCGCGAACGACGCTGCCGACAATCCCGGCATGGGGCGGCGCGCCCGCCTGCCCCAGCACTATCAGCGCGTAAAGAACCGTCTCGGCCCGGCGCTCGGCCGCCGAAGCGCGCGCCAACCCGGCAAGTGCCGCAACACTCGGCATGGCCCCGAGCGTCGCCTCGTTTCCGATCGGTGCGGCCGCCCAGTGTTCGCCTGTGACCGGATCGCCCAGCACCTGGAGCAGGTAGAGCGCCGCCCCGACCTCGGCGGTGCCCGGTTTGTTTTCCGCGAGGTCGATCCAGCGGGACAGGCGCGTTGGGCTCCACGGCACGGGCGCGCGAGCCTCGATCGGGAAAACCGGCTGTGCCCGCGGAGTCGTGACTACGGCGTCAACCGGCGGCACCGCGTTTACCGTAATCGTGGCGCGCGGGTCGGGCGTGGCTTCGAGCTCAGGCGACATCGCAGCCCCGGTCTGAAGCGGGTCTCGGCCGATGACCCGCATCTCGGGCCACAGCACCTCCATCGCCCGCGCCATGTCGGTGACTGCGCTCGCCTGGCGCACCACCAGCTGGTACCAGGTGATGGCGAGGTCGTCCTCGCCCGCGAGCAGCGCGGCCCGAGTCGCACCCGCGGCGAGCCAGCCAAAGTCGCTCGTCGCGGGAATGTCCTCAAGCAATCGCGCGGTCGTGGCCATGACGATATCGTCGAGTTCCGCTGCCTGCGCTTGGCTCCAGGCCTCCCAGAGCGCCTCCGAGCGAGCAATGCTCACCGTCTGGCCGCGCGCGGCGAGATAGAGATAAGCGAGCCAGAGGTCCCGCTCGACGGAATCGGGATCGAGAAGCGCCGCCGCAATGGCCTCGTCGTCGGCCTCGAGCCCCTCGTAGATGGCGACCACCTCCGCCGCGCCGATCTGGCCGGCCCGCAATGCGTCATGCGCCCGCGCGAGCTTACGCAGCGGATTCACGAGAGGCGACGCCAGGATCGCGCGCAGGATCGCCGGGTCGTCGCTGGTCAGCATCCAGTCCGGAAGCTCGGCGTCCGTGATGGTCAGGAGTGCGAATGTCAGGATGTCGGGCGTCCCCGGCCCGGCGAGCTGTTCCGGCGCTATCGCAAAGCCCGCCGCCGCGGTGTAGGCGATCGTCTCGAAAAACCGGTCGGCCTCCGTGCCTTCCTCGCGCAACAGGTCGAGGCCGAGCGCAGCCTCCGCGCCCTTTCCGTCCGCGATCTGGCAAACGATCAGCGCCTTCTGCCAGAGGGGTTCAACATAGCCACCCTCGAAGCGCGCGAGCACATCGCAGCCTTCCGCCACATCGCCGCGAAGGAAATGCGCGCTGGTGACCGCCTGCGCGATGTGATCAGGCACGCTGCGCGAACTGGCGGCGCGCGCGAGCTCGATCGCATCCGCCGGCGCACCAATGGCGACGAGTCCTGCAAGCCGCGCGGCCAGCAGGCCGGATGTCTCGCTATCGCCGGTCGGCGGCGTCGCGATGGACAACAACAGCCTACGGGCAAGATCCCGCGAGTCCGAAAACGGCAACGCGGGTGGCAGCGCCTCGAGCAGGCGGATGGCCGTCGCAAGGTCGGTTCCGGCCCACATGTCGCCACCCAGGCTGCCGTTGGCGGCGGAAAGCAAACCGACGGCGTCTTCCGCCACGGCATCGAGACCACGAATGAGAACGCCACCGGGTGTCTCGATCGGCGCGGACATCGCCGGGTCGGCCTGCGGCCCCGAGTACAGTTGGCCCTCTGTGCGGGTTTCGGGCGCATCGCCTGTCGGTGGCGGCAGCGGGGTCAGGCGAATGGGCCCGGACTGCTGCGCCAGCGCAGGAGGCGCCGAAAGCGCAAGCGCACAGGCGAGGGTGGCGGCGAGCCGGCGCATGACGTAGATCAACGCGGGAAGCGGTCGTTGGGAATGGTTTTCTCGACGCTCTCGCTCGGCGCGGGAATATCCCAGAAGGCGAGAAACACGCCGCCGGCGACGATCACGACAAGAAAGAGGACGATGATGTACTTGGCCAAGTCATTCTCCCGGTCAATCCGATCGGCGCGGCGAACGTCAAGATCTGCGGTTTCGATCTCGCAGGGCCACGCGCGAGCGCCTATTATGACACCCGAACAATGGCGAAAACGCGGCGAATCCGTTGCCGGACCAACTCGCGACAAGATAGCAGTCCATGGGTGATTCTGAGCAAGCCGAAGACGAGGGCGGACCGGCCCATCCCGACGTCGCCGCGCGCGCGTCCGGCCGCACGATCGTGATGGTGGGGCTTATGGGTGCCGGCAAGTCGTCGATCGGTCGCCGACTGGCCGCACGGCTGGACCTACCCTTCGTCGACGCCGATTTGGAGATCGAGGCCGCCGCGGGCTTCACGATCGCCGAATTCTTCGAACAGCACGGCGAGGCGGAGTTTCGCGACGGCGAGCGCCGGGTCATCGCGCGCCTGCTTGACGGCGAGCCCAAGGTTCTGGCGACAGGCGGCGGCGCATTCATGGACGCCCAGACCCGCGCGGCCGTAGCCGAAAACGGCATCTCGGTCTGGCTACGCGCCGATCTGGAGACACTCGTGCGTCGCACCGCACGTCGCAGCAGCCGCCCGCTCCTGAACAACGCAGACCCCGAACGGACACTGGAAGACTTGATGGCGACACGATATCCGGTCTATGCGCAGGCGGACATTACCGTCGAAAGTGATGACGGCCCGCCCGACGAAACCGTCGCGCGCGTGGTCGAGGCGCTGGCGGCATTCAACCGAAGGACCGAGGCAGCGCCCGCATCATGAACGGAACGGCAGACAGCATGAACAAGATTTGCGTCGAGCTCGGCACGCGCTCCTACGACATCCTGATCGGCCCAGGGCTGATCGACCGGACGGGCGAGTTGCTGGCAGAGCGGCTCGGCGAACGCCGGTGCGTGATCGTCACGGACGAGAATGTCGGCCCGCTCTACTCCAAACGCCTTGACGCCGCGTTGCGCGAGAGTGGACACCAGAGCCGGACAATCACGGTCCCTGCCGGTGAAGGTTCCAAGTCCTACGCCCAGCTCGAGACCCTGCTCGAGGACCTGATCGCGGGCGGAATGGAACGTGGCAGCGTGCTGGTTGCACTCGGCGGCGGCGTGATCGGTGACCTGACAGGTTTCGCGGCGAGCATCGCGCTGCGCGGGGTCGAGTTCGTGCAGGTTCCCACGTCGCTTCTCGCCCAGGTGGACAGCTCTGTAGGCGGCAAAACCGCCATCAACGTGCGCGCAGGCAAGAATCTTGTCGGCACCTTCTATCAGCCGCGTCTGGTTGTCGCCGATACGGACACGCTCGACACCCTGCCAGACCGGGAGTTGCGCGCGGGCTATGCCGAGGTCGCGAAGTACGGACTGCTGGGCGATGCGGAGTTTTTCGCATGGCTCGAGCACAACGGTCCGGGACTCCTGGCCGGCGATGCGGACGCACAGGCGCACGCGATCGAGCGCTGTTGCGAGATGAAGGCGGAGATCGTGAACCAGGACGAGCGGGAAACTGGACGTCGTGCGCTCCTCAACCTCGGCCACACCTTCGCCCATGCGCTCGAGGCAGAAACCGGCTATGGCGCGACCCTGCTGCATGGCGAGGCGGTCGCGATCGGCATGGTCGCGGCGTTCGAGCTGTCGGCTCGCATGGGCCTGAGCGCCGCGGCGGACACCACACGTGTGCGTGAACACCTGGCGGCCTGCGGCCTGCCGACAGAATTCCCGTCCCATCCCGGGGACGGCTGGGATACGGACGTCCTGCTCGGTCATATGGGCCGGGATAAGAAGGTCCAGGAGGGTCGTCTGACCTTCATCCTGACGAGGGGCATCGGCGACGCCTTCGTCACCAACGAGGTGGCCGGGAACGACGTCTCGCGGCTGCTCATCGACATGGCGGCAACGCCAACCACATAGGTCCATATCCATGAGTGATCCCATCACCATCATCATCATCGGAATCGTGGTTCTGCTGGCGCTTTCGGCGTTCTTCTCCGGTTCGGAAACCGCCCTCACCGGCGCGTCGCGGCCGCGCATGCATCAACTGGAGAGCGAGGGCAACCGGCGCGCGGGCACTGTGAACTTCCTGCACGCCCGGCAGGAGCGGCTGATCGGCGGCATCCTGATCGGCAACAACATCGTCAACATTCTAGCCTCGGCGCTGGCGACCAGCATGATGATCACCCTGTTCGGCGACGCCGGCGTCGCCTACGCGACGATCGCCATGACAACACTGGTGGTGATCTTCTCCGAGGTGTTGCCCAAGACCTACGCGATCCGGCACGCCGACGATGTCGCGCTGACGGTCGCGCGGCCGATTCGTTTTGTCGTGACCATCCTGTCACCGCTGTCGCGTACCATCGAGGCGATTGTCGGGGTGTTGCTGCGGCTCATGGGCGAACGGATATCGGCAGAGGAAGACGCCGCGCGCGAGCAGGAACTGCGCGGCGCGATCCGACTGCACGCGGACACCAACACCGTCGCTGCCCATGAGGGACAGATGCTCGGCGGCGTGATGGATCTCGACGATGTCGAGGTTGGCGAGATCATGACCCACCGCACCGATGTGAAGATGGTCGACGCCGCGCTCTCGCCCAGCGCGATCGTGACCAAGGTACTCGACTGTCCGTACACGCGGATCCCGCTGTTCGAGGACGACCCGGAGAACATCGTCGGGGTCCTGCATGCGAAGGCGCTGCTACGCGAGGTCCAGAGCCACGACGGACATATCGACGAGATCGATGTCCGAGCCGTCGCGGCCGATCCCTGGTTCGTTCCGGAATCGACGGACTGCCTGCGCCAGCTCCACGAGTTTCGCGACCGCCGCGAGCATTTCGCACTTGTGGTCGATGAGTATGGCGCGCTGCAGGGAGTGGTGACGCTCGAGGACATTATCGAAGAGATCGTCGGCGAGATCGACGACGAGCACGACATCCCGGTGCCGGGAATGCGGCGGCAGGCAGACGGCAGTTTCATCGTCGATGGCCGGGTGACAATCCGCGATTTGAACCGTGAGTTCGGCTGGAACCTGTCTGACGACGAGGCCTCCACGATCGCGGGGCTCGTGCTGCACGAGGCGCGCTTCATACCCGAGGAGGGGCAGAGCTTCGACATCGAGGGACTGAAGGTCGATATCCTACGCCGCGGCGGCAATCAGCTGCGCTCGCTGCGTATCACCCCGCGGCCGACGGAACCCCAGTCGACTCCCCAGGCGCCCGCACCGCAGGACTAGCCAATCGTGGAAACTGAGCACCCTGGGCTTCCTTGACCGTATGGCGACGGCTCCTATAGTCCCCACGACACATGCGAACCCAGCCACATCCCGCGAGGACGAACCCCATGCCACTGTCGAGCCCGGCGGAGCGCGAGCACATTCACACCCGCACGGTCGAGTGCAACGGCTACCGGCGCTCGGACGGGCTATGGGACATCGAGGGCCGGCTCGTGGACGTGAAGAGCTACACGTTCCACAACAACGAACGCGGCGATGTACCGCCGGGCGAACCCGTCCACGAGATGTGGATTCGCCTGACCGTCGACGACGACCTAAAGATTCACGGAGTCGAGGCGACCACCGAGTACAGTCCTTTTTCTGTGTGCAAGGAGATCGCGCCCAACTTCGAACGGCTGGTCGGGATCAGTATCGGGCCGGGCTGGCGCAAGAAAGTACGTGATCGGGTCGGTGGCGTAGAAGGCTGCACCCATATCGTCGAGATGCTGGGGCCGGTCGCGACGACCGCGTTCCAGACGATCTATCCGATCAAGAGCAAGGAGCAGCCCGAGCGCCCGGCTGCGCTAAGGCGCGAACCGCGCCTGCTGAACACATGCCATGCGTTCCGCAGCGATGGCCCGAAGGTGAAGGAATTCTGGCCCAATCACTATGATGGGCCCTTGTACGACTAGCGCCGCACCGAAGTTTCGGGGCGCCGGTTCGCAAACCGGCCAAGCTTAGCCGACCGCGCGGGTCCCCGGAACGCAGACTGACGGATACGCCGCGGGCCGCTCGATCACAGCCGCCGACGCCACGTCGGCCTGGCTTCGGATTTCCGCGAAGTAGCTGGCAATGAAAACCCGGATCGCCGCCGTGCGTCCGAGGAACCCTGCATTCGCTTCGATGATGGTGCAGATACGATCTACCGTCAGGCGTTCGCGCGCCGCGATATCCGACAAGGCTTCCCAGAATTTCGGCTCCAGGCGCACGCTGGTTCGCAGCAAACCCACCTCGATGTTGCGATTGACAAGCATGTTGGCCGTCTGTTCGACCCCGAATGGGAGAGGATGATTCCCGTAGTAAAAAGTAGAACGCAGGTGGCGCGTTTGCAACAGATGGCTGTGTTCCCTTTCAATTTGTTTCTTTTGCGGCCTCCTCCGGCGTGAGCGCACGCATCGACAACGCATGCAATCCACCCTCAAACTCCGCGCCCAGAAGGGCATAGACGGCGCGCTGGCGCATCACCCGCGACTGGCCGGTAAAATCGGGGCTCACGAGCAGCAGGTCGAAATGTGTTTCACCCTCAGGTGAGGCGCCCGCATGACCCGCGTGCAGATGCGAGTCGTCGCGCACCTCGATCCGGTGCACATCGATCGCGGCCTCCAGCGCCGCAGTGATACGTTCCGCGCGATTCATCGCGTCCCTCCTCGACATATGACCTTTGCCGGCCTGTTGTTGCCTCGTGCGGCCACTCCGGACATATTCCGCCCATGGCCCGGCGGCGAAAATCCATCGACCTGGACGACCTGCTCACCGAAGGCGGTGACAGTACGTGTCGCGCGCACATTTGCGCGGAACCCGGCTGCGACCTGCCGGGCGAGTTCCGCGCGCCGAGTTCGCGGGAGAACTTGCGCAAATATATCTGGTTCTGTCTCGATCATGTGCGCGCGTTCAACAAATCCTGGAATTATTATGATGGCATGTCGGAGGCCGAAATCGAGTCCGACCGGCACAGCAAGACCTTCTGGAACCGGCCGACCTGGCCGTTCAACGGCCGGCGCATCGGCGACGGCATGCGCGACGGCATGCGCGACGAGTTCGGCTTTTTCGACGCAGAGCGCCGCGGCATGGAGCGCAGGGCGTCGGCCGCCGCGAATGCCGGACTGGACCCCGAAACGCTTGACGCACTTGCTACAATGAAACTGTCGCCTCCGGTCACCGCAGACGCTATAAAACGGCGCTACAAGGCGCTGGTCAAACAGCACCATCCTGACGCGAATGGTGGCGACAAGCTGGCAGAAGAACGCCTCAAGGCGATCAACCAAGCCTACGCGACCCTTATGCAATCGGTCGACCCCGAACGGGGCCGCGCCGAATGAAGACATTTTGACGAAAGTGGACCGGATTATGGAAGCAACAGAATCGATCACCAGCGCAGATATGCCAGCGATCTCGGAGCCGGACATCAAGGTCTCAACGCGCCAGGTTTTCGGCATCGATTCCGATATGGAGGTGCCGGCCTTCTCCGAGGAAACCGTGCACGTCCCGGCCCTCGACGAGACCTACCAGTTCGACCATGACACGACGCTCGCAATCCTCGCCGGGTTCACGCACAACCGGCGCGTGATGATCCAGGGATACCACGGCACCGGCAAGTCCACGCATATCGAGCAGGTGGCCTCACGGCTCAACTGGCCGTGCGTGCGCGTCAACCTGGACAGCCACATCAGCCGTATCGACCTGATCGGCAAGGACGCGATCGTCCTGCAGGATGGCGCTCAGGTGACCGAGTTCCGCGAGGGCATCCTGCCATGGACGCTGCAGCACCCCTGCGCGCTCGTGTTCGACGAGTATGACGCCGGCCGACCAGATGTGATGTTCGTGATCCAGCGCGTGCTCGAGGCCGACAGCAAGCTGACCCTTCTCGACCAGAACAAGGTGATCCGGCCACATCCGAGCTTCCGGCTTTTCGCGACCGCAAACACCGTGGGCCTGGGTGACACGACGGGCCTCTATCACGGCACCCAGCAGATCAACCAGGCGCAGATGGACCGCTGGAACATCGTCACGACGCTCAACTACCTGCCGCATGAGCAGGAAGTCGATATCGTCATGGCGAAATGCTCGAGCTACGAGGGCAAGGAGGGTCGCGAGAAGATCTCTGCGATGGTCGCGACGGCCGAGCTGACCCGTTCGGGCTTCGTTGCCGGCGACATCTCCACGGTTATGTCGCCGCGCACGGTCATCACCTGGGCGGAGAATGCCGATATCTTCGGTTCCATTCCAGTCGGCTTCCGGGTCACATTCCTGAACAAGTGCGACGAGGTCGAGCGATCCACGGTAGCCGAGTATTACCAGCGCTGCTTCGGCACCGAGCTCGAAGACGGCGTGATCGCCCCGGCGCCAACCCAGTAGGATCCCGATGGCGGGCTCGATCAGAGGCAACAACGACGGACCGGTCGAGGAGTTCCGCCGAGTGACAGCGGCGGCTATGCGCGCCATGGCCCGCGAGCCCGAACTGACCGTCTCCTTCACGCCCGATCCACCGGGAGTCGCCGGCGCGGAAGCGCGCCTGCCTCTGCCCGCGCGCGATCTTCCGGCCGAGGAGGTTGGCGTCGTGCGCGGCGAAGCCGACGCGCTGGCGTTGCGTCTGCGCCACCATAATGCCGAGTTGCACCAGTCCCGGGTGCCGACAGCTCCCGCCGCGCGTGCGCTCTTCGACGCGGTGGAACAGGCTCGCGTCGAGGCGATCGGCGCAAACCGGATGTCGGGGGTCGCGGAAAATCTGGGCGCCGCGCTCGAGATGCGCTGCCGTAACAAGGGATATGCGCGCGTCACCCAGCGCGACCAGGCGCCGGTGTCTGAGGCCGTCGCCCTGCTGGCGCGTGAGGCGCTCACCGGCATGGCGCCGCCACCCTCGGCCCGCGCGATGGTCGATGTTTGGCGTCCGTTCGTCGAATCCAAGATCGGCGCCGCCCTTTCGGACCTGAGCGACAGTCTCGACGATCAACTCGCATTTCAGGACGTTGTCCGGCAGATGATCTCCGATCTCGGCCTCGCGGAGGAAGAGCTCGCGACCGAGCCCGATTCCGACGACAACAGCGGCGAAGAACAGGACGACACCGACGGCGAGAGCACCGGCGAAGGCGAGAGCGACGGCGAAGCTCAGGCCATGGAGGGCGAGGGCGAGGACGAGCAGGCCGGCGTTGAGAGCGAGGAAATGAACATGCCGTTCGAGGACGGCGACGGCGACATGGAAGAGGGCGCGGGCGACGAAGACCCCGACGCCCCGGGCCAGCCCTGGCGACCACCCGAATACGGGCACAACCAGGGTGAGCAGTTCGTCTACGGCGCCTTCACAACCGAATATGACGAGATCGTCGAGGCGCCGGACCTGTGCGACCCGGACGAACTGTCGCGCCTGCGCCAACAGCTCGACCAGCAGCTCGGCCATCTCCAGAGCGTCATCTCGCGGCTTGCCAACCGGCTGCAGCGCCGCCTGATGGCGAAACAGACCCGGAACTGGGAATTCGACCTCGAGGAAGGTCTACTCGATACGGCCCGCCTCACCCGCGTCGTCACGAACCCGGCACACCCGCTGTCGTTCAAGATGGAAGAAGACACCAATTTCCGCGACACGGTGGTCACCCTGCTCATCGACAATTCCGGCTCGATGCGCGGCCGCCCGATTTCGGTCGCGGCGATGAGCGCCGACATCCTGGCGCGCACGCTCGAGCGGTGCGGCGTGAAGGTTGAGATTCTGGGCTTCACGACCCGCGCGTGGAAGGGCGGACAAGCCCGTGAGAACTGGCTCGCTGCCAGCAAGCCCGCCAACCCGGGCCGGCTCAATGACCTGCGCCACATCATTTACAAGTCCGCCGACGCGCCCTGGCGCCGCGCGCGCAAGAATCTCGGCCTGATGCTGCGCGAGGGGCTACTCAAGGAGAATATCGACGGCGAGGCACTCCTGTGGGCCCACAACCGGCTGCTCGCCCGCTCGGAGCAGCGCCGCATTCTGATGATCATCTCCGACGGCGCTCCGGTCGATGATTCCACGCTGTCTGTGAACGCCGGCAACTATCTGGAGCGCCACCTGCGTCAGATCATCGAGTGGATCGAGACCTATTCGCCCATCGAGCTGCTGGCGATCGGCATCGGCCATGATGTGACGCGCTACTACCGGCGCGCGGTGACGATTGTTGACGCCGAACAGCTTGGCGGCACCGTGATGGACCAGCTCGCCGAGCTGTTCGACGAGGAAGACGACGTTGCCCAGCGCACCTCCCGAGGAGCCTCGCGCCGCGTCGCCTGATCGTACACCGGCGAAGTTCGGCACTGTCCGCGCCTCGGAATACGACTATAAACGACGGACGATGCGATTTCTTTCAGCCCTGTTGGTCGCCGGCATACTGCTGGCCACTTCGGCCGCTGCGGACTCTACGCCGATCCAGCTGCATCAAGGTTTGAGCGGACAGGACCGCGTGGGACGGCTGATCTATCGCGGCGGACTGGAACTGAACTTCGACAATCCGAACTTCGGCGGCATCTCTGCCATGGAGATCGACTCCGCCGGCCGCGCACTCACCATGCTGACCGATCGAGGTTACAGGGCGGAACTGTTACTCGATTACGACCGGACCGGCGACCTGTCTGTCGCGAAGCTCGAGGATATCGCGCCGGTCACCGGCGCTGTCGGCCGCTCCATCAAAGACGAGCGAAATTCCGACATGGAGGCGATTGCGCGGATGCCAAACAGCGGCTGGGTGGTCGCCTTCGAGCGCAATCACCGGCTCCTCCATTTTCCGGCCTCATTCGCGCCCCTGCGCTGCTTGCCACGCCTGCTCATCACGCCACCCGATCTCGAGCGCGCACGCGCGAACCGGGGTATCGGGGCGGCGAGCGAGACCGCGGACAAACAGATCCTGATCATCACCGAGGATCTGATCACGACCGCGCCTTCACGACTGCCTGGCTCGGCAACGGCGCGGAATGGACGCCGATGGCCTACACACTGTTCCCGCCCTACAAGCCCACCAGCGCCGCGCTTCTACCCAACGGCGACATCGGCGTGCTCGAGCGACGCTTCACGCTGCCCCGCGATGTGGGCTCGCGAATCACGAGCATCCCGCAGCACAGCCTGCTGCTGATGTTCGAGCTCCTGGCCTAGTTCGCGAGACGTCTCAGCCGTCGATCCAGTAAGCCCGCCGTGCGGCAATGTCATCATTGTCGATCGCCGCGCGCACATCCTCGAGCAGCCTGTTCATGAAGCGCACATTGTGGACCGCCAGCAGGCTGACCGCGTTGAGTTCGCCAGCCTTGACCAGGTGGTGGAGGTAGGCGCGCGAAACGGTGGTGCAGGTCGCGCAGTTGCACTCGGGATCGAGGGGGCCATCGTCTTCGCGGAAGCGCGCATTCTTGAGGTTTATGAATTCCCGGCCGTCCTCGGTCTCGCCGAGGCCGGGCCGGATGAAGGCGCTGCCATGGCGCGCCAACCGGGTTGGGTTGACGCAGTCGAAGGTGTCGATCCCCTTCGCGATCCCGAACCAGACATCGCGGACACTGCCGACGCCCAGCAGATGAGTCGGTCGGGCGGACGGCGTCGCGGCGTTCAGCGGCGCCATGGCCAGCGCCACCACCTCGTCCATCTCTTCAGGCGTACCGCCCAGACAGCCGCCCACCGCATATCCGAAATAGGGCTGCGCGGCCGTGAACTCCGCGCTCTCCCGGCGCAGGTCCTCATAGACCCCGCCCTGGACGATCCCGTAGAGCCCCTGGGGGCCAGCGGAGCCTTTTTCGGCCTCTCCGAACGCCGCGATGGAGCGCGACGCCCAGCGATGGGTCAGCTCCATCGAACGGGCCGTGTAGTCCCGATCGACGTGATAGGGCGTGCATTCGTCGAGTACGAGGATGATGTCCGCCCCTATCTGACGCTGAATCCGGATCGAATCCTCGGGCGTGAGCGTCACCTTCGACCCGTCGATGTAGGAGCGGAAGGAGGCCCCCGCCTCGTCGATGGCCAGCAGCGAGGGATCGCGGATATCGGTCCGGCTGCCCTTGATTTCCTGCTGATCGCCACCGCGACCGAGAGAGAAGATCTGGAACCCGCCCGAATCGGTCAGCATAGGGCCGTCCCAGCCCATCATCCTGTGCAGGCCGCCGAGTTGCGCGACGCGCTCGGCACCCGGCTGCAACATCAGGTGATAGGTGTTGCCGAGAATGATCTGCGTCGTCTCGGCTCGGGCCTGGGCCGGCAACACGCCGCGCAGCGCGCCCCGTGTCGCACAGAAGACGAAAGCGGGCGTCTCGATCTCACCGTGGGGCGTGGTGATCCGGCCCCGGCGTGCCGCGCCCGGCCAACCCGCCTCACCCGTTGCGGTGCGGGTGACTTCGAACGCAAAACCTGGATAGTCGGACATGGCTTAGACGCGCCGGTGGATCGGGTTTCAGTCTCGGACAATCGTGATCATACAGGCACCGGGCGCAAAAAAGCCCGCGTGACGCGGGCTTTTCGTCAGATCGGGCGATGCGCGCGATCAGGCGGTCGCACCGGCTTTCTCGAGGTCGCGCTTCATGCGGCGGAGCTCACGCGGCAGCTTCGAGGCTGCCGTCCCGCGCAGGAACCCATCGACGCCACCCTTGTGCTCGATCGTGCGGATCGCGCGGGCGGTCAGGTTGACGCGGACACCACGCGCCAGCGTCTCGCTGTACAGCATGGTCGTCTGCAGGTTCGGCAGGAACCGGCGGCGTGTCTTGTTGTGCGCGTGGCTAACATTGTTCCCGGTCAGCACACCCTTGCCTGTGATGGCGCAGCGACGCGACATATTCCTTGCTCCATGAACGGCTAACGCGCCGAAATCGGCGCGAACGGCGGCATTTCTAGGCGAAGCCGGGAGGCGGGTCAAGCCCGGCGTCGCGCGGATTCAGCCCCCGCGAAACGCCTCGAGCAGGGCCTGGGCCGCGGCCGAGGGTGTGATTTGCGCGCGCGACACCTGCACTTCGAGGGCCGCGAGCCGCTCGCGGACCTCGGGATGGCGCTGAAAGGCCGCGAGCAGATGCTCGTCTACCTCACCCCACATCCAGCGCCGGGCCTGGTCCGCGCGGCGGGATTCCAGCGCATCGTTCGCCTCTGCCTGTGCGCGATGGCGCTCGGCCGTCTCGCGAATCTCAGAAACTCCCCGATTCTCAAGAGATGAACAGGTCAGGACCGGGGGAACCCAGTCCGACGTCGCCGGGTGCAGCAACCGTACGGCGTTCGAATACTCGGCCGCGGACCGTTCCGCGGCGTCGGTCATGTCGCCATCCGCCTTGTTGATCACCAGCAGGTCGGCGAGTTCCATGATCCCGCGCTTCAGGCCCTGGAGTTCATCGCCGCCGCCCGGCAGCAGCAAGAGGACAAACATGTCCACGAGGTCCGCGACCGCCGTCTCGGACTGCCCCACACCGACGGTCTCGATAAGGATCACATCGAACCCGGCGGCCTCGCATGCAAGCATGACCTCGCGCGTGCGCCGCGCGACCCCGCCGAGCGTGCCGGCGGTCGGCGACGGCCGGATGAAGGCGTCGGGTGCGCGCGAAAGCTGCTCCATCCGGGTCTTGTCACCCAGGATCGAACCTCCGCTGCGGCGCGATGACGGATCAACGGCGAGAACGGACACTCGGTGGCCCGCAGCGATCCAGTCGAGCCCGAATGCCTCGATGAAGGTGGACTTGCCCACGCCGGGTACGCCGGAGATGCCGATACGGCTCGCCCGACCTGTATGGGGCAGCAGAAATTCGAGCAGCGCCTCGGCCTGGCTTCGATGATCCTCGCGAGTCGACTCGATGAGGGTGATCGCGCGGGACAGCGCCCGCCGGTCGCCAGCGCACACCCGGGCAGCGAGGCCAGCCGGGTCGTCGATGGCGTTCGCCGTTGTCTTTCCGTCATCCTTCGTCATCGCACCAACCTAGCGAACCGCCGCGGGCGGCAACAGCGCACCGTCCACCGGCACCAGCTTGCCGTCGACCGGGGACGAAAGAATGACCGAGCTTTGCGCAGGCCCGATCTTGCGGAAACGGGAGATGACATCCTCAAGTTCGGCGATCGACGCAACGGCAACGCGAATGACGAAGCTGTCCTCGCCGGTGATGTGATGACACTCCACCACCGCGTCGAGGGACCGGCAAAGGCCGGACACACGGCGGAAATCCTTATCCGAGACCGACAGGCGGACAAACGCACCGATTGCCCGACCGAGCGCCGCGCGATCCACTTGCGCAGCATACCCCCGAATGATGCCGGCCGCCTCGAGCCGCCGGATGCGCTCCGCCACGGCCGGCGTGGACATGCCGACCCGGCGCCCGATCTCCCGGAACGACAGGCGCGCATCGTCCTGGACCACATCCAGGAGTTTTCGGTCGATTTGGTCTATCTGACCTTCCATTTGTAATTCACCTACTACATTGATATTCCAAATTAAATTTTATATATTATTTTACTTTCTTTTTGTATATTTTTTTGACTATTTTTAATCCGTTCGGAAAATCATTATATACCCACCCCTTACAATCGCGATCAGCTCATCCGGAAAGCCTCACATTTGTCAGGCCCGGTGCAAGCGCAACGCGTTTGGTTGAGTTTGCTTGTGGCGCTCGACGGCGCGGGGCAGCAGCAGATAGGCCTTGTCGACTTCGGCGATCAGCAGACTGACACTCAGAAGTTCATCCGGATCGGCATCGCCTGCCTGGGCCAGCAGGCGCTCGAATTCGCGCAGGTAGCGCGTCGCCATACCTGTCGCCGTCGCGGTCGTCACGGGGATCAGCAAATCCTTCGTCGTCGTCGGAGGCGTCTTCGAGGGGGTCTTCGAGGGGGTCGTCGGGCGCATCCTCGTGCTCCGGTTCGGGCCTGGACGCGCCCTCGTCGGCCCGCCAGTCTTCCCTCGGAACCCGAAATCAGGCCGCTTCGCGCCGTCGTTCGCGAACCATCTCAAGGACCTCGCGGGCCGCCGCAGGGATGTTCGTCCCGGGCCCGTAGATCGCGGACACGCCATTCGACTTCAGGAATTCATAGTCCTTGGCCGGGATGACGCCCCCGCAGATCACCACGACGTCCTCGGCACGCGCGGCAGCCAGCGCCTGGGTGAGCTGCGGGACGAGGGTCTTGTGACCCGCGGCCTGGGTGGACACGCCGACGATGTGGACATCGTTCTCGATGGCCTGTTGCGCGGCCTCCTCGGGTGTCGCAAAGAGGGGTCCCACATCCACGTCGAAGCCCAGATCGGCAAAGGCGGTGGCGATGACCTTGGCGCCACGGTCATGACCGTCCTGGCCCAGCTTAACGACCAGCATGCGCGGACGCCGGCCTTCTTCCTCGGCGAACGAATCGACGCTCGCGAGGACCTCGCGGAATCCTTCGTCGCCCTCATAGGCGGCGGCATACACGCCCGAAATCGACTTCACGGTCGCCCTGTGGCGGCCAAAGGCCTCTTCCATTGCATCCGACATCTCCCCCACTGTCGCCCGCGCACGCGCGGCCTCGACGCACGCGGCGAGCAGATTTCCCTCGCCCGACTGCGCGATCTGCGTGAGCGCCGCGAGCGCGGCGGCACAGGCATCCGAGTCGCGCCCCCCGCGGACGCTCCTCAGCCGCGCAACCTGCGCCTCACGCACCCGCGTGTTGTCGATGTCGAGGACATCGATTTCCTCTGCCGTGTCGGGCTGATAGCGGTTGACTCCGACGATCACATCCTCGACCCGGTCGATCCGCGCCTGGCGGCGCGCGGCCGCTTCCTCGATGCGCAGCTTCGGCATCCCGGACTCGACCGCCCGGGTCATCCCGCCGAGTTCCTCGATTTCGTCAATGATCCTACGCGCCTCGACGACGAGCGAATGTGTCAGGCTCTCAACATAGTAGGAGCCCGCCAGCGGATCGACGACGTCGGTGATCCGCGCCTCATGCTGGAGGATCAGCTGCGTATTGCGCGCGATACGCGCAGAGGCAGGCGTGGGCAAGGCCACCGCCTCGTCGAAGGAGTTGGTGTGCAGGGACTGGGTACCGCCCAGGGTCGCCGCGAGCGCCTCGATGGTGGTGCGCACGATGTTATTGTAGGGGTCCTGCTCCGTCAGCGACACGCCCGAGGTCTGGCAGTGGGTGCGCAGCATGAGCGAGCGCTCGTCAGCCGCGCCAAACATGTCGCGCATGGCATGTGCCCACAGGAACCGGGCCGCGCGCAGCTTGGCGATCTCCATGAAGAAGTTCATGCCGATGCCGAAAAAGAAGGAAAGGCGCGGCGCGAACTTGTCGACGTCGAGTCCGTTCGATGTGGCCGTCCGTACATATTCGATGCCGTCGGCCAGCGTAAAGGCAAGCTCCTGGACCGCCGTCGCGCCCGCCTCCTGCATGTGATAGCCGGAAATCGAAATCGAGTTGAAGCGCGGCATATTCTCGGCGGTGTAGCCGATGATGTCGGAGACGATCCGCATCGAGGGCGCCGGCGGATAGATATAGGTGTTGCGGACCATGAACTCCTTGAGGATGTCGTTCTGAATGGTCCCGGAAAGTTTCTCGGCGGGAACGCCCAGCTCCTCGCCCGCAACGATGAAGTTCGCCAGTACCGGCAGGACAGCACCATTCATGGTCATCGACACGCTCATCTCGTCGAGCGGAATGCCGTCGAAAAGGATCTTCATGTCCTCGACGCTATCGATCGCGACGCCGGCCTTGCCAACATCGCCGACGACGCGGGGATGGTCGCTGTCGTAACCGCGATGGGTCGCGAGATCGAACGCGACCGACAGACCGCGCTGTCCGCCCTCGAGCGCCTTGCGATAGAAGGCGTTGGATTCCTCGGCCGTCGAGAAGCCGGCATACTGGCGGACGGTCCAGGGACGCCCGGCATACATGGTCGCCTTCGGGCCGCCGATGAACGGCGGAAAGCCCGGCATGTTGTCGCGCCAGGCAATCTCCTCAAGGTCAGCAGCCGTATAAACCGGCTTGACCGCAATGCCCTCTGGCGTCTCGGACACAAGGTCGTCCGGCGTACGCTCGCGCAACTCCGCGGCCGCGCGCGCGGTCCAGTCGTCCAGACTGTTCTTCGGAAATTCAGCCACTTTCCCGGCTCGCATTGCCCCGACAGGAATGACCCGAAGTATAATGCGTGGCCGGGGGCCGGTCTATCGGCCCGCCACAACCGGGACGCCGGCAGAGCGGTCGATGCGCAGGAACGGCACGGCAGCGCCGAAACCCCGCAGTTCCGCCGATCGCTCGCTCAATGCGTGGCACTCGAGGAGTGCAGCGACGCCCGGGTCGGCGGCGAGGCTCTTCGAGATCACGATATCGCCGCCCCGGCTCTGCCCCTCGAGACGGGCAGTGAGGTTCACCGCCGTCCCGAAATAGTCCAGCCGGTCGTTCAGGTTGACCTCGATGCACGGGCCTTCGTGAGTGCCCAATTCCCGTCCTCCCGATTGCCCGTGCGCGCCGCATCGGCGCGCTCGGTGCGATCCGGTGCCGATAACGATGTCAGTTTACGTAAGAGAATCGTTACCAGATCAGCCCGGGCATTGCGAAGCGCGGCGCCTGGCCCACCTCATCGAGCAGAGTCGCAAGCCGCTCCGCGTCCGGCAGCGCACCCGGCGCGGCACCCAGTCGTTCGGCGGCAATTCCGCCGACGATGAAGGCCGCATCGATGCCCGCGACCGCCGCTCCCGCGACATCGGTCCCGAGACCATCGCCGATCATCAGGACCCGTGCGCGATCGGGTTCGCCGAGAAACCGGAGAACCGCGTTATAGGCGGGGCGGTACGGCTTCCCGTGCCAGGCGACGTCGCCGCCGAAGCGCATCTCGTAGGCTTCGGCGATCGCGCCGGCGCAAATCTCGCGCGCATCGCCGCGCAAAACCTCGCGGTCCGGATTGGTGCAGATCATCGGGAGCTTCGCCGCGGCGGCGCGCTCCAGGTCGGGGATGTAGTCGTCGAGGGCATGACCGGCGTCGCGCGGCCCGGTGCACATCACGAAGTCCGCATCCTCGAAGTCCGCCGCGCCATCGATACCGGGATTGTCGAGCATGGGCCGATGGCGATCCGGCCCGATGAATGCGGCACGACGGCCCAGTTTCGCGTGCCAGGGATCGGCGCGATCACGAATGGCGCGCCAGGCGATCTCGCCGGAACAGAAGATATCCTCGTAGATCGTCTCGGGAATCCCAATATGGCCGAGCACATCTCGAACGCCGGACACCCGAAACGGTGCATTGGACAGGAGAACGATCCGCGCACCCGCGGCGCCGAAATGCTCCAAACATTCGATCGCGCCGGGCAACGGCTCGATGCCGTTATGCAGGGTGCCCCACAGATCGACGATCAGATGGTCGTAGCGCTCGGATATGCTGCGGAAGCCGGGAAGCAACTCGGTGTTCATGGAACAGGCGTATGCCATGTCCACGGGCGAGAAGAAAGTGCGCGTGAGTCGGTACGGCTGAGGCGGGGCTCGCAAAACAGGTAGCCCTGGCCGAAGTCGATCTCGAAATCGAGCAGCTCGACCAGCTGGGCCTCGTCCTCGATCTTCTCGACAATCAGATCGAGCCCGTCACGATCGAGCATCTTCTTGATGTCCTCGCGAGCGATATCGCCGACGAGATCCCGGTCCCGGTCGAGCAGGAAGGATGCGTCGAGCTTCACGAACCAGAAGTTCTTGGCCGACAGCCCCTGGATGTCCAGGTAGAGATAAGTGACCTGGTCGAGGGAGAAGCGAAACCCGAGGTCCGCGAGCCGGCCCAGGTTGCCGATGGTCGCCGGCGGAGCGGTCTCGATGTCGCTCTGGCCGAATTCGAAGTAAAGCTTCGGCGTCAGGTCGGCCGTCAGGGACGACACGAGCGCGGGCGCAAGCAGTGCCACGGCGGTCACCAGCACGAAATAGGACGCGATGATTTCGATATGCAAAATCAGTGACATAGGCTCGGGGCACAGAGTGGCGCCGAAGCCTTGCCATATGGTTAACGGAAATTAGGCCTATTGGCGCCTATTCCGACCGGTCGGCGGGCAGCACCTGCTCCACCAGTTCCGACCAGTAGGTCACCCCGATGGGAATGATCTCGTCGTTGAAGTCATAGCCCGGGTTGTGAAGCATGCAGCTACCATCGGCCGCCCCGTTGCCAACCCAGACATAACTCCCCGGCTTCTCGCGCAGCATGTAGGCGAAGTCCTCCGAGCCCATGCTCGGGACCGGTTTGCGGTCGATCTTCGCATCGTCGACGATTGCCAGCACGGCCGCCTCGGCATGCCCGGTTTCCTCGACGCTGTTCACGGTCGCCGGATAGCGCCGCTCATAGCGCAGCTTGGCGGTACCACCGAATGCCGCGCAAACCCCGTCGGCGATCCGGCGCATTGCCGGTTCCACGCCGTCGCGCACCGCCTCGCTGAACGACCGCACCGTGCCGCGCAACACCACCTCGTCCGGTATCACATTATAAGCGTCGCCGCCGTGGATTTGGGTAACGGACACAACGAGCGAGTCGATGGGATCGATGTTCCGGCTCGTGATGCTTTGCAACGCGTCCACCACCTTCGACGCCATGAGGATGCTGTCGACCCCCTGATGGGGCATCGCCGCGTGGCCGCCCCGTCCGCGAATGGTGAGGTCGAAAATATCGAAGGCCGCCATCATAGGGCCCGACGCGATGGCAAACTCGCCCACGGGCATTCCCGGCCAGTTGTGCATACCGTAGACGGACTCGACCGGGAACTTCTCGAACAAGCCCTCCTTGACCATCACCTCAGCGCCGCCCTCGGCTTCCTCGGCCGGCTGGAATACGAAATAGACCGTACCGTCGAACTGCTTCGTCTCGGCGAGATACTTCGCAGCGCCCAAGAGCATCGTCGTGTGCCCGTCATGGCCGCAGCCATGCATGAGGCCGGGGGTTTTCGAAGCGTGGGCAAAATCGTTACCCTCCTCCATCGGCAGCGCGTCCATGTCGGCGCGCAGCGCGATCGCGCGGTTGCCCGTCCCTACGCTCAGCCGGCCAACGACGCCGGTCTTGGCGATACCGCGATGGACCTCGATCCCGAAACTCTCGAGCCGCTCGGCGACCAGCGAGGAGGTGCGCTCCTCCTGGAACGCCAGCTCGGGATGGGCGTGGAAGTCCCGGCGCCACTCGGTGAGTAACGCGTGGTCGCGGGCGATCTCGTCCTTGATGTTCATCGCGATGTTCCCCTATCTCATCTTCTGGACTTAAAGCACCCGGTGCTGCGCGACCGGAATACGTTTGCGCACCGTGTCGAGATAATCCAGTTCGATCGCGCCCGTCGCATGGCCTCTTCCCTCGCGCGCCTGGGCAAGAATATGGCCCCAGGGATCGACGATCATCGAATGGCCCCAGCTCGCCCGCTCGTCGTTGCCCTCGTGATAGGTGCCGATCTGGGCCGCCGCGGCGACGTAGGTCTGGGTTTCGATGGCACGCGCGCGCAACAGCGGCTCCCAGTGATCCTTGCCGGTCTGCAGGGTGAAGGCCGCCGGCACCATGATCACCTGGGCGCCAGCCTCGGCAAGCGCGCGATAGAGCTCTGCGAAGCGCAGGTCGTAGCAGATGCTGCAGCCGACCGTGATGCCCCCTGCAGCGTAGGTGACGATGTCCCGACCTGCTCCGAAAGTGTCCGATTCCCGATACTCCCGGCCGTCCGGCATCGAGACGTCGAACAGGTGGATCTTGCGGTAGCGCGCGAGCTCGACACCTGCGCGATCGAAGGCGATGGTGGTGTTGAAATAGTCGTCTCCCGACCGCTCGACGAAGCTGCCGCCGTGGACGAACACACCGTGCTCCATCGCCAGCGTCCGCAGCGTCTCATAGGCATCGCCGCCTGTCTCGCCCGCCTCGGGAAGCTCCTCGGCCGCGGCACGCTTGTCGGCGACCGAACTGCCCATGAACGCGAAGACCTCGGGCAGAACCAGCATGCCGGGCGCGTCCGTCGCGACCGCGCGCGCAGCCAGCGTGCGCGCCTGTTCAAGGTTGGTGGCCTTGTTGCTGCGGGTGTTCATCTGGATGACGCTGATTTTCATGCGGGCATGGTAGCGCAGGGCAATTATCCTGTCTCGACACCACACCGGCGTTGGCCTGCACTCGAAAGTCCGCTAGCAAGGGTGCCGTAGAAGGAGATATTTCTTGGCGAGCGGCCTGATCACACCCGTCATCCTGTCCGGCGGCGCGGGAACCCGGCTGTGGCCCATGAGCCGCAGGGACTGCCCGAAGCAGTTCTTGCCGCTCGCGGGCGACCAGACGATGCTGCAGGAAACCGCGCTGCGCGTCGGCGTGCCGCAACGCTTCGCGCCGGCCCTGGTGGTCTGCAACGAGGAGCACCGGTTTATGGTGGCCGAACAACTCCGCCGCCAGGAACAGGCCCCGCAGGGAATACTGCTGGAGCCCATCGGCCGCAACACGGCGCCGGCCCTGACCGCAGCCGCGCTTTGGCTGCTGGACCGCGACCCCGACGCGATCATGCTGGTGCTGCCCTCGGACCATGTGGTCCAGAATGTGGCCGCGTTCCGGGAGGCCGCCTACATGGCAGCAGCCGCCGCCGAGAACGGCCGCCTTGTCACCTTCGGGATCGCGCCGCGCGCGCCGGAGACGGGCTTCGGCTATATCGCCGCGGGCGGATACGTGGACGGCCTGAACGGGGTGCGCGACGTTGACGGCTTTGTTGAGAAGCCCGATCTAACGACCGCGCAGGCCTTCGTGGACGGCGGCAACCACTTCTGGAACAGCGGCATGTTCGTGTTCCGCGCCGATACGCTCGTCGCCGAGATCGACCGGCTGACGTCCGAGACGGGCACCGCGTGCCGCGCGGCGCTGGCCGGCGGCAGCGAGGACCTCGACTTCCTGCGCTTGAATGCAGAAGCGTTCGCCGCCGCCCCCTCCACCTCGATCGACTTCGCGGTCATGGAGAAGACCGATCGCGCCGCTGTCGTGCCGGTGGACATGGGCTGGTCGGACGTCGGTTCCTGGCGCGCACTGTGGGAGATCGGCCCCAAGGACAATGCCGGTAACGTGGTCGTGGGCGACGTCATGCAGGTCGGCGCACGCGATTGCTATCTGCGCAGCGATAGCACGCTCGTCGCCGCGATCGGCCTTAAGGACTTCGTCGTAGTCGCATCGGCGGATGCCGTGCTCGTCGCCCCCAAGGACGAGGTGCAGCAGGTGCGCGATATCGTCGAGGCACTCGGCAAGTCGGGCCGCTCCGAGGCGGTCACCTTCCCCGAGGTCTACCGCCCCTGGGGCTGGTACAAGACGCTGAACACGGGCGCCGGCTTCCACGTCAAGCGCATCTCCCTGCACCCCGGCGGACGTGTGAACCTGCGCCGCCACCGGCATGCCTCGCAGCACTGGATGATCGTCGACGGCACCGCCGAGGTAACCCTCGAAGAGGAGACCCGCGCGCTCGAGCCGGGCGAGTCCATCTCGATCCCGGCTGGCGCGGCTCATGCGCTCGCCACGGCCGACAACCACGCCCTGACCCTGATCGAGCTCCAGGCCGGCCCCAACGCGGGCAAGGACGAGTTCGAGCGGCTGGAAAAGGCGTGAATCCGGGGCTTCGCGCCCCGACGCTTGCCGCGACCGTCCGGGGAGCTTAACGTTCCTCCGGAAACGCACCAAAACCAATAAGGCGAGCGTCATGGCACCGTCCGACCGCACCCAGTTTGCACCCAATTCTCCCGCCGCGCGCGACATTGCATACTACCTGCACCCGTTCACCAACCCCAAGGTGCACGAGCAGAACGGCCCCTTCATTGTGAACGAGGGCAAGGGCATCTATGTCTATGACGACCAGGGGAAGGAATACATCGAGGGCATGGCCGGCCTCTGGTGCACCGCGCTCGGCTTCGGCGAGGAGCGCCTCGCCAAGGTCGCCTACGAGCAGATGCTGCGCCTGCCCTACATCCAGGGCTTCACCCACCGGTCAAACGAGGTCGCCATCGACCTCGCCGAGAAGCTGGTCAAGATGGCCCCGGTCGAGATGGGCAAGGTGTTCTTCACCAACTCCGGCTCCGAGGCCAACGACACCCAGGTGAAGATCGTCTGGTACTACAATAACGCCCGCGGCAAGCCCGAGAAGAAGAAGATCATCGGCCGCCACAAGGCGTATCACGGCATCACGCTAGCCGCCTCGAGCCTGACCGGCGTCGACTACGCCCAGAAGGGCTTCGACGTGCCGCTCGACCGGTTCCTCCACGTCACGACCCCGCACTACTGGCGCGAGGGACAGGACGGCGAGAGCGAGGAGGATTTCGCGGGCCGGCTGGCCCAGGAGCTCGACGACCTGATCGTCAGCGAGGGTCCGGACACGGTCGCCGCCTTCATTGCCGAGCCGGTGATGGGCGCCGGCGGGCTGATACCGCCGCCCGCTACCTATTTCGAGAAGATACAGGCCGTTCTCAAGAAGCATGACGTTCTGATGATCGCCGATGAGGTGATTACGGGCTTCATGCGCACGGGCAACAGGTTCGCCTGCGAGACCTACAACATCCAGCCGGACCTGATGTCGATCGCCAAGGCGCTGTCGTCGGCCTACCTGCCCATCGGCGCGGTCCTGATGACCGACGAAATCTACCAGGTGCTGCGCGAGGGCAGCGACAAGTTCGGCATGTGGAATACGGGCTACACCTATTCCGGCCACCCGGTCTCCGCCGCTGTCGCGCTCGAGACGCTCCGCATCTACGAGGAGCGCGACACGCTGGGCCATGTGCGTTCGGTCATGGGCACCTTCCAGGAACAGATGCAGCAGTTCACGGATCACCCGCTCGTCGGCGAGGTTCGCGGTGTCGGCCTGTTCGCGGCACTCGAGCTAACGCCGGACAAGGAAAACCGCGGCCTGTTCGACCCGGCCGCGAAGGTCGCGCCGGGCATGATGGCGCGCACCCAGGCCCACGGCCTGATCTCCCGCGCGCTGCCATCGGATTCGATCGCGCTCTGCCCGCCGCTGATCATCACCGAGGACCAGATCGCCGTCTGCATCGAGCGCTTCTCGAAGGCGCTCGACGAGACCTGGGAGCATGTGCAGGCCGAGGGGCTGGTCTAGCCCGCCACGCCGCGCGGGAACACCGCAACACAACCGCAAGAAGGGGAGAAACGGTCATGAGTGAAGCAGTCGTACTGGAGGACGGCGCCGCGGCGCCGGGTTACGAGGTTCGCCGCAAGGACGACCCGCAGTTCGTCGAGGGGCGGCGCGATTTCTTCGATTACATCGACCTGGGAACCCAGCAGGCCAGCGATGGCAAGATGCGGGTCCAGATCACCCGCGCTAAGAAGGGCCTCGTGAAACCGACGGGCTGGCACACCCATATCTGCGAGGGACAGTTCGTCTACATGCTCGAGGGCTGGCTCGATCTGGCCTTCGCGGACGGGACCGTCCATCTCGAGGCCGGGGACTCGATCTACATTCCGGGCGGCCTGCCCCATAACGAAACAGGCACGTCGGACACATTCGACCTTATCGAAATCTCGATCCCGGCGAAGATGGATACTGAGCCGTGCGATCCGCCGCCGGGCATGCCCGGCTGAGGCGCTTGGCGAGGTTGCAGCTGCGGCGAGCCGCCGCGATGGAAATATCGGAACCGGCTGCTATATTCCGGTCATAAAACGCGCGTCGGCGGCTTGCCCCTCCGTCGGGATCGGTGATTGGATTCCCGCTTATGGACTATGAGAAGTTTTTTTCCAGCAATTTGAGCGGCCTACGGGCCGAAGGGCGCTATCGCGAATTCGCGGACCTGGAGCGCACCTCAGGCGATTTTCCGCGCGCTGTGCGCTATGTTGATGGCGGCACTCAAAGTATTATCGTGTGGTGCGCGAACGATTATCTGGGCATGGGCCAGCATCCCGACGTGCTCGCGGCAATGCACGAGGCACTCGAGAAATGCGGTGCGGGCGCCGGCGGCACGCGCAACATCTCCGGCACCAACCACTACCACGTGCTCCTCGAGGAAGAGCTGGCAGACCTTCATCGAAAGGAAGCCGCGCTCCTGTTTACCTCCGGCTATGTCGCAAACTGGACAGCACTCTCAACCCTTGCCTCCATGCTGCCGGACTGTCTCGTAGTGTCGGACGCACTCAACCACAACTCGATGATTGAGGGCATCCGCCATGGCCGGTCCGAGAAGGTCATCTTCCGCCACAACGACCCAGGGCATCTCGGCGAGTTGCTCGCCGCAGCCGGACCCGAGCGCGCGAAACTTGTGGCGTTCGAATCTGTCTATTCCATGGACGGCGACATCGCGCCAATCGCCGAGATCGTCGAGGTTGCGAAGAAATATGGCGCACTGACTTACCTCGACGAGGTCCATGCGGTCGGCATGTACGGCGAACGCGGCGCCGGTGTGGCCGAACGGGACGGCCTCATGGACCGTATCGACATCGTGCAGGGGACGCTCGGCAAGGCATTCGGTAATGTTGGCGGGTATATCGCCGCGTCGGCAAACCTGGTCGATTTCGTGCGCTCGAACGGCGCAGGCTTCATCTTCTCGACGTCATTGCCGCCCCATGTGGCGGCCGGTGCCCGCGCCGCGATCCAGATTCTCAAGGCCGACAACGGCATCCGGGAACACCATCAAGAGCGTGCGGCAACGCTGAAGGCGCGCTTGAGGGCCGCCGGTATGGAAGTGATGCCGTCAGCCAGCCACATCGTGCCGGTGTTCGTCGGCGATGCGGTCTTGTGCAAGGTCGCAAGCGATGAACTACTCGACCGCCACGGCATCTATGTACAGCCCATCAACTTTCCGACCGTACCGCGCGGCACAGAGCGTCTCAGGGTCGCACCGACCCCGCTCCACGACGACGCGATGATGGAGGCGCTGGTCAATGCCTTCGAGGATGTCTGGACTCGGTTGAGCCTTCGCTCCGCGGCCTGAACAACCCCGGCGCATGTACCGCGACAACTCACTAATACCGACCGAGTCGCTGCGACTGTGTACCCTCGGCACCCTCGCGGTTCAGCCTCAGACCTACGAAAACCTAGCCCGCGAGGTGCGAAACTTCGCCAGCCGTATCGTGGGCCCTTCGCTAGATATAATGGGGCTTTCGATCGAGGTGCTGATCGCCGAGGGCCTCGTGCGGCCCACGATCGGTTTACCGGACGCAGCCGACGAGATGCTAGAACTCACCGACGTCGGCCGCGAGGTACTTCGAGAACTGATGGTGTCAAACTTACGCAGCCCGGTCGACGGGAACTCACAGCTCGTTTTCGCCCTCAAGCTCCGCTTCCTACACCTGCTCTCGGACGCTGAGGCGGAGAGCCAAATCGAACGGATGCGCGAGATCAGCGAGAACGAGCAGGCGCGCCTGATCGATTTGAAGGCGCAGTACGGTGCCGAGCCGGGAAAGTTCGACGGCTGGCTCGAACTCGAACTGTCGCAGGTCGATGCCCGCCTCAAATGGCTCGATTCGTTGAGCTCGGAAAGCTAACGCCTACTCGGCCGCATCAGGCCAGGTACCGGCCGCCTTCATGCGCTCGACGGACTCCGGGGAGAATTCCGCGCCGGGCGTATCTCCGCCGATCACGCCGAGAATCATGCCCTGGTCTTTTCCCTCACGTGACGACTGGCACTCGAAGCGACGCTGGATACCCGGGGGAAATGATACGATATCCTGCTCCTCAAGGATGACATGGTCGTCACCGTCCTCCCCCTCCCATTCGAACATCCATGTGCCCTCCATCACGACAAACGTCTCGTTCGTATCATGGGTGTGCATCATCACGCCCTGGCCGGGGCATGCGGAGACATAGGCCATGCCAAAGCCGGCCTTCAGATGGCTGATGTGCGGCTTGGCGTCATCGCCGATCGGAGAGTAGGTCTCTGCACCCTCGGGCTGCTCAAACCCCAGGACATTGCGAAAATCGCGGTGAAAACCATCAACGGGTTGATCGGGCAGCCCCTTGTCGGTCGCCGAAAGATCTGCAAACCGGGCAACGCATTTCAGAACATCTTCTCTGTTGGGGCGAATGACTTCGATTGGCATCACAGCGGCTCCTGCTTAGATTTAGATCAATAGAGATGCTGACCGCCCGTGATGAAGATCTCGGTGCCGGTCACGTAGGAGAAATCCGGGGCGCAGAGCTGGAACACCGCGGACGCCACCTCGCCGGCGGTGCCCATCCGGTGCATCGGGATTCGGTTTACGAGCGGCT
>JAYPRP010000015.1:24780-36332 GCA_038132575.1 Rhodospirillaceae bacterium | reverse complement strand
GTGGCTACCGTTTCATGCAGCGCCCCAAGGTGGACATGCCGATGGAGGTGTACGAGAAGGCCGTTCGTGAGTATGCGGCAAATGGCGGCGGCAATCTGAACTTCACGCCCACGGTCGGGGACCCTCTGGTCGACAAGCAGCTCATCCAGCGCATCGAACTGGCGCGTTCGTACCCGCAGATCCAGGAAATCTTCCTCTACACCAACGCCATCCTGCTCGAACGCTTCGGCTACGAAACGTTCCTGCAGTCGGGACTCTCTCGCCTTGCCATCTCGACCTTCATCGGCAGCCGCGAGGGCTACGAGCGCTACTACGGCAACGACAAGTACGGGAAGGTGGTCGAGAACATCATCGAGATCGCGCGCACGAACCGCAAACTGGGAAGCCCGGTCCGGATCACGCTTCATCTCCGCGTCGAAGGGAAACGTGCGTCATGGGAGGATACCGGGACCTACCAGACGATCGCCGAACTCGTGGGCGTCAACAACATCGACTATCTCGACGTCTATGACGCGTGGGGCGGCCGCATCAAGAAGGAGGATGTGCCCGAGGGAACCGAGCTCGACGAGCCGATCCCGCTGGCGGAAAAAACCAAGTCGCCCTGCTTCGAGATGTATCGCCGGCTGCATGTCCTGGCGGACGGCAATGTCGGCGCCTGCGTATGCGTCGACCTCGAGAGCGAGATCAAGGTCGGCAACGTCAAGAAACAGTCCCTCGACGAGATCTGGAAGGGCCAGCGCCTACGCGACTATCGGTCGAACTGGGTCAAGGGCGACATCCCAAAGGTCTGCCAGAGTTGCACCCGCTACCAGGCCGTCGACCAGTTCATTGACGAGAACCGTAAACGCGTTATCGTTGACTTCGCCCGTCGTCGCTTCCCCGCAACCCTGAAACTCCTGATCCGTTAGGCATTTAGATGATGCGTGATATTCCGGGCTTTGAACTGCGCGAGGCGATGGCTTCGCTGTATCGCAGCGGAGAGCACTTCATTCGCATCCCGCCCGGCCCCGACGAGAATGCGGACGACACCTACTGGACGGAAGTGGTTGACCCCGACGGCAATGTCCGCGACCGGTTTGCCGAACGCGACCAGTATGTCGAGAACATCCGTCCGGAACTGGAATTCATCTCGACGCTGGACCCCGGCTGGATCCTGGACATCGGGTGCGGACCGGGCTGGCTCCTGTCTGCCATCGCACCGGCCTGGGAACGTCACGGTGTCGAGCTTTCCGCGGCCGCCGCCGAGCATGCGTCACAGTATGGCAGTATTTTCACCGGTCCTTTCGAGGCCGCCGACTTCGAACCGGAGAGCTTCGATCTCATCGTCATGTACCATGTGATCGAACACCTACCCGAGCCGGTCGCGGCGCTCAGCCGCGCGCTGGCGCTTCTGCGCCCGGGCGGGCATCTCGTTCTCGGCACCCCCGACTTCGATTCCGGTTGCGCACGGCGTTTCGGCAACGAGTACCGGATGCTCCACGACCCGACTCACATAAGCCTCTTCTCGAACGATTCGATGCATCGCTGCCTGCGCGATGTCGGTTTCCGGATCGACCGCGTCGATTATCCCTATTTCGAGACCCAGTGGTTCAACCGGAGCGACCTTCTCCGGATGCTCGACGTCGAGGGGGTTTCCCCGCCCTTCTACGGCAATTTCATGACCTTCTACTGTACCGGCCACGCGAGCTAGCGAACCTGTGCCCGGCACGGGGTCATCTTTTCCCATTCTCCAAGCATGTGTGGTTTCGTAGCACTCTGTGAGCCCGGGCGCGTTTTCGACGCGCCGCTCCTGGACCGGATCGCCGCCGACCTGCATCACCGCGGGCCGGACTCGGGCGGGAAGCTGTCGGAACCGGGCATCGCGCTCGCCTTCCGCAGGCTCGCCATTCTCGACCCGGCCGCCGGCGCCGACCAGCCGATGACCGACCCGTTGGGCCGGCTCACCATCGTCTTCAATGGCGAGATCTACAACTATCGGCGCCTGCGCAGCGAACTCGAGGCGACGGGTGCCCGTTTCCGGACAAACGGCGATACCGAAGTCATCCTGGCCGCCTATGCGCAATGGGGCACGGAATGCTTCGCCCGGCTCGAGGGCATGTTCGCAATTGTCATCGTCGACCGCGAAACCAACCGTCTGATCGCGGCACGCGACCCCTTCGGAATAAAACCGCTCTACGTTGCACGCCAGGGCGACCGCGTGGCATTTGCCTCCGAGATGCGTCCGCTCGCGCGGCTCTTCCCCATTTCGGTCGACCGGGCGGCCCTCTCCGAGCTGCTCGTCTTTCGGTTCGCCGCCGGCCGGCTGAGCAACCTCGAGAACATCGAGTCCCTGCCCGGCGGCACCATGCTGGTGCGCGCACTCGCGACCGGCGACGAGAACACGGGCCGCTTTCGCGATCCGCTCGACAGCATCGACCCCGACCCGTCGATCGATATGGAAACCGCCGTCGCCACCGCGCGCGAGGCGATCGTCCGTTCCGTGCACGACCATCTCGCAAGCGACGTGGGTTACACGGTCCAGCTGTCCGGCGGCGTCGACTCCAGCCTCGTGAGTGCAATCGCCCAACAGGAGACCGGCGGCACGCTGGCGTCGTATGGCGTGCATATTCCTGGTTTCGATCAGGACGAAGCGCCTTATCGCGCCCGGGCGGTCGAGCGGATCGGCCTCGACCACACCGAGATCACGCTCGACGGTCGCGCTTTCGCCGACGCCCTGCCCCGCGCGGTCCTGCACATGGAGGGGCCGGTCCCGCACTACGGTTGCGTCATGCTGATGCTGCTGTGTGACGAAATCCGCAAGCGCTCCAAGGTCGTGCTGACGGGCGAGGGTGCGGACGAGATGTTCGGCGGCTACAAGCGCTACGATATCTGGCGTGATCTCCAGAAGAAGGGGCGGCTGGCAAAGCTGGTCCCGACCTGGATGTGGCCAATGCTTCAGCGCTGGCGGGAAATCCAGCGCTACAGCGGCCGCGATCCCGCGATCTACGGGGCGGTCTATCACGACTTCCTCGCCCTGAACGCGCTCTTCCCCGAACTCGTGCCCGCCCCGGGGGCGCGCGAGAGTGCGGCGGCACGGTTCCGGGACTTCCGCGAGCGCATGTTCGCTGTCGACCAAACCGCCTACCTGCCCTCACTCCTGATGCGCCAGGACAAGATGGCGATGGCTGCCTCCGTCGAGGCGCGGGTGCCCTTCACGCACATGCCCCTGGCGAAGGCGGTCAACCGGTTCCCTGCCGCGCTGCGCGCGCCAGGCGGTACGACCAAGCCGATCCTCAAGACGTTGGCGGAAGAATTACTGCCCCACGACATTATCCACCGCCGAAAGGTCGGCTTGGCGCTCCCGCTCGACGAATGGCTCTCCGACCCCGAGGGGCTTGGCCGTTACATCGACCTCCTGGTCCAGCCCGACAGCCGGCTGGCCGCGTACACGGACCCGAAGAAGCTGCGCGAGACCGTCGAGCAATTCCGCAACGGGGTGCGCCACCGGATGCCGCCGATGGCGCATCTCGTGAACCTCGAACTCTGGCTGCGAAGCATACTCGTCGGCACCGGCTGAACCTCACCCATGCTGCGCATCAACATCCTCACCCGCGGGTTCGCGACCCCAAACGGGCGGGCCTTCCTGTTTCCGCTGGTGGTGCACCAACGCGCCCTGCGCGATGCGGGTCTCGACATCCGTTTTGTCGGGCTCCCGGCACCCGATAACCTCGCCGACTGCGACCTGCTGTTCATCGAGAGCCGTGTCTTCAGTCCCCGCTGGGCGGCCGAAGGCGACGCGCGCGTCCTCGAGGATTTGGCGACGCTGTCCAGCCAGGTGCCGATCGCCTGGTTCGACATCTCCGACAGCACAGGCTGGTTGCAGTCGCAGGTCCTCCCGTTGGTGCGACTCTACTGCAAAGCCCAGCTCCTGGCCGACCGGACGGCCTACACCAAGGCGCACTACGGCAACCGCATCTGGGCCGACTTCTACCACCGGGAAGACGGCGTTCAAGACGACAACCCTGCCGAGCCGAGAATCGTGGAGAACCGGCCGCTTCTCGATCGGCTCCGCGTGTCTTGGAACTCCGGCCTGGCCGATTACACGCTCCACGGTCCGACCCGCATGGCGCTTCGCGAGCGCATCCCGGTCAACGCGCTGCTCCACCCGCCGCGCCGGTTCACGCCGCCGGACCGCCCCCGCTCCATCGACTTCGTCTGCCGCATGGGCACGAACTACCCGCGGGCCACCGTCGCCCATCAGCGTCGCCGAATCGCTGAACAGCTGGCGAATCGAATGCCGACGTCGAAGCTCGGGCGGCGCGCCTTCATGAACGAGATGCGCGATACCCGGGTGGTGGTCTCGCCGTTCGGGTTCGGCGAGATCACCCTCAAGGACTTCGAGGCGACCCTCTGCGGCGCGGCGCTGCTCAAGCCCGACATGTCACACATGGAAACCTGGCCCAACCTGTTTCGCGGCGGCGAGACCATCGTGACCCACAAATGGGACCTGTCCGATTTCCGCGATCGCATCGAAGAGATTTCCGACCGCACCACCGAGCTGCAGGCCATCGCCGAACGGGCTCAGACCACCTACCGTGAGGCGCTGTCGGGGCCGGATGCCGCGGCGGGGTTCGCCCAGCGCGTGCGGGCCCTCGTCGACGATGCCCTGGCCAGGCCGCCGGCACCATGACCGACCGGCCCCTCACCGTCGGGATGCCGACATCGACCTTCCTGCCCGCGTTGGGCGGCGTCGAGGTGGGGCTGCACAACATTGCCTCCCGGCTCTCTGCGCGCGGGCACAGGCCCATCGTCCTCGCCCCGGCACACAACATCCACGCGCTGCGGGACCAGCGCCGCCACCTGCCCTACGCGCTGGCGGCGTTCCCCCCGAAGATGATGACCCTCGTGCATCACTGGCCCGCGCTCGGCAGCCGCGCCATCTCTGCCTGGCTCGCGGGATTCGACCGGTGGCGCGGCATCGATGCCTGGCACGGCACCGTCGGGTTCCCGACGGGCGTCGGGCTCATTCGGCACGCCGCGGGTCGCCGTCCGCATCTCGTGCGCTGCGCCGGCGACGACATCCAGACCGCACCTGAGATCGGCTACGGGATGCGCCTCGATCCGCGGATCGACGCACTCGTCCGCGAATGGCTGCCGCGCGCGGACATCCTCGTCGCGATCACGGAATCCGTCGCACAGGAGTATGCCGCGCTGGGCGTTCCCCCGGATCGGGTCCGGCGCATTCCCAACGGGGTCGATCTCGAGCGCTTCGTTGCCCCGGTCGATCGCGCGGCGATCCGGCGACAACACGGCATTCCCGAAGAGGCGCACATGTTCCTCGCGGTCGGGCGCAACCATCCGAAGAAGGGATACGCCGACCTGCTGGACGCGGCCCGGCTGCTCGCCGCAGACGGACACCGGAACTTCACCGTCGTTATCGCCGGCGCCGCGACCGGGGAACTCGCCGGGGAAGCGGAAGCGCGCGGCGTATCGGCCCATGTCCGGCTGCTGGGGCCGGTCGGCAGGCCCTCCCTGGCGGACGGGCTCAGGTTCCCGGGCGACGAACTGGTCGCGCTCTACCGCGCCGCCGACACGTTCGTGTTCCCGTCGCACATCGAGACCTTCGGCATCGCGCTCGTCGAGGCGATGGCCGCCGGCCTGCCGGTCATCACCACCGACGGCCCAGGATGCCGCGACATCGTGAACGGCGGGCGCTGGGGCGAGATGGTCCCCGTCGGTAACAGCGCCGCTCTCGCAGCCGCGATGCGTGCAACGACGGACCGGCCAGAGGAGCTGGCTGCCCGGGCGGATCTGTCGCGTGAACGCGCACAGGACTTCTCGTGGGACCGGATCGTGGACCAGTATATCGAGCTCTATCGCGAGACCCTGTCCCGGGTCCGCTGACGAAAGGCACCAGCCCATGCGCGTGACATCGAACGAACTCGACGCCCTGCTTTTCGACTTCGACGGCGTCCTCACGGACAACCGCGTCCTCGTCTTCAGCGACGGCACCGAAGCCGTGGTCTGCAATCGCGCCGACGGGCTGGCATTCGACCATTTTCGTGCAGTCGGACTGCCGGCCTTCATCGTCTCGACCGAAACCAATCCGGTGGTCCGCGCGCGGGGCGCCAAGCTCCAGGTCCCGGTTCTCGACAGCGTGACCGACAAGGCCGCGGCGGTTCGCGAACTGTGCGCCGCCAACGGCTTCGCACCGGAGCGGCTGATGTTCGTCGGGAACGACATCAACGACATCCCGGCGATGGAGATCGTCGGGTATCCCGTCGCCGTCGCGGATGCCCACCCGGCGGCCATCGCGGCCGCGCGCCATGTACTTGCCCGCAACGGCGGCGAGGGGATCGCACGGGAGCTCATGGAATCCGTCATCGACTTCGCGCAAAGCGACTCCTCGAGCGCATGACGAAACGGATTGTCATCGTCATCGGGTCGCTGCAGATCGGCGGCACGGAGCGCCAGATCTCACAGATCGTGCCGCGCCTGGATCGCGACCTGTGGCAGGTCGATCTGCTGACCCTGACCCAGCCGGGACCGCTGGCCGACGATCTGCGCGCCGCGGGTCACCGCATATACTCACCGCCCTTCGCGACCCGGATCACGCGCGGCGGGCGTTTCGTCCGCCTGTTCCGTGCTGCCATCACGCTGCCCTGGCTGTGGTTATGGTTCCTGCGAAACCGGCCGGACATCGCGCATTTCGTCCTGCCCGAGGCCTATCTGATCGGCGGGCTGTGCGCCCTCTTCGCAGGTCAGAAGCGGATGGTCATGAGCCGTCGCAGCCTCGCCCTCTACCAGGCACGCCATCCCATTCTCGCCCACATCGAGCGCCGCCTTCACCGGCGCATGACGCTCATCGTCGCCAACAGTGACGCGATCCGCCGCGACCTGCTCGCGGAGGGCGTCCCGGACGACCGCATCCGGCTGATCCACAACGGGGTGGACACGGAGGCATTCCGCCCGGACCGGGCCCGGGGCACCGCCTGGCGCGCGACCATGGGAATCGGCCCCGACCAGCTGGTGCTCGTGATCTTGGCCAACCTGATTCCCTACAAGGGACATGCCGACCTGATCGACGCGCTCGAGCAGATCGCACCGTCCCTCCCTGACGGGTGGCGGCTTCTGTGTATCGGCCGTGACGACGGAATCGGCGCCCAGCTCGCGGCACAGGTCGAGGGGGCGGGTCTCGCCGAAAACATCAGGTTCCTTGGGTCGCGCACGGAGATACCGGCGCTGATCAACACCGCCGACATCGTGATCCTCAGTTCCCACGAAGAAGGATTGCCGAATGCCGTCATCGAGGCGATGGCGAGCGGCAAGCCGGTCGTCTCGACCGCGGTCGGAGGGACGGGGGAAATCATCGACGACGGCATAACGGGCACCCTCGTGCCCCCGGCCGACCCGGCGGCACTTTCCAAGGCGATTCTCCGGCTTTGCGACGCCGACACGCAGCGCTTAGAAATGGGCGCGGCAGCGCGCGCAAAGATCGAGCGCGCGTTCGGGCTCGATGTCTGCGCTCACGCCCATGACGCCGCTTACGGCGAGGTCATGGACGGCGGCGGCACGCGCTGATGTGCGGGATCGCCGGCCTCTGGACGCCCGGCGGGGGCGACGACACGGCACTCGCCGCAATTGCGGAGCGCATGGGTGCTGCGGTGGCCCATCGCGGCCCCGACGGGGACGGTGTGTGGGCCGACGCGGAACAGGGGGTGGCCTTCGCGCACCGGCGGCTTGCCATCATCGACCTGCGCGAGACCGGGCGGCAGCCCATGGTCTCCGCGTCGGGCCGCTACGTCATTTCTTTCAACGGCGAGGTCTATAACTTCCCCGAACTGCGTGCGGGCCTCGAGGCCCGCGGTGCGACTTTCCGCGGTACCTCCGACACGGAGGTCCTGTTGACACTGATCGAGCATGACGGCCTTACGCGCGCACTCGAGCAGGCCAACGGCATGTTCGCCTTCGCGCTGTGGGACCGCCAGGAGCGACGCCTCTTCCTGGCACGGGACCGCTATGGCCAGAAGCCGCTCTACTACGCCCGGGTCGCCGGCGGCATCGCGTTCGGCTCCGAACTCGCGGCGATCCGCGCCCATCCCGGGTTCGCCCCGGACATCGATCCGGACGCGCTCGCGCGCTTTCTGCGCTTCGGAAACGTTCCCGCACCCCACGCGATATATCGGAAGACCCGGAAGCTGATCCCGGGCACGACGCTCGTATTCGACGCCGCATCGCCGGGCGACGCCTGGCCCGGTCCCGTGCCCTACTGGTCGGCGGCGAATATCGCGCGGGCGGGGCTCGACGAACCGTCCGGCATGTCCCCCGACGAATCCGTCGACGCGCTGGACCGCGTGCTCGGCGCCGCCGTCGAGCGCTGCATGGTCTCCGACGTTCCGCTCGGGGCCTTCCTGTCGGGCGGCCTCGATTCCTCAACGGTCGTTGCGCTCATGCAGGCGCGCAGCACCCGGCCCGTGAAGACCTTCTCGATCGGGTTCCGCGAGGCCGCCTACAACGAGGCGGATTATGCTGCTGCGGTCGCCTCCCATCTCGGGACCGACCACACGGAACTCTACGTCACGGCGCGCGAAACCCAGGACGTCATTCCCGACCTGCCCGCCATCTATGACGAACCGTTCGCGGATTCCTCACAGATTCCGACATTCCTCGTTTCGCGGCTGGCACGCGAATCCGTGACCGTTTCCCTGTCCGGCGATGGCGGCGACGAGCAGTTCGTCGGCTACAACCGCTACGCCTGGGGCAACCGGATCGGCGGTGGTGTCGAGGCGCTGCCCGCACCGGTGCGCCGGCTCGCAACGGGTGCCATGCGCATTATCCCCCCGCAGGGCTGGGACGGGATCTACCGCGCGACCACAGCCTGGCGGAGCGCGAAGGCTCGTCAGGCACAGGTCGGCCACAAGGTCCACAAGCTCGCGGAGCTACTGCGCGCGCCCGACCGAAGGGCGCTCTATCTGGAGCTCCTGTCCCAGTGGAACCAACCCGGGGCCCTGGTCCCGGGGGCTGGGCCGACACCGAGCTACGGGGGCGCGGAGACCTGGCCGGAGCTCGGCGACTTCACGCTGGAGATGCTGCTCCTCGACACCGTCGGCTATCTCCCCAACGACATCCTCGTGAAACTCGACCGGGCATCCATGGCTGTGGGCCTTGAGGGACGTGTCCCCTTCCTCGACCACGAGGTGGGCGCGCTCGCATGGCAGATGCCGCTCTCGACGAAGCTCTATAACGGGGCGACCAAGTGGCCCGTGCGCCGCCTGCTCGAACGCTACGTGCCGAAGGACCTCATCGAACGACCCAAGATGGGCTTCGGTGTACCGATAGGCCGTTGGCTGCGCGGGGACCTGCGCGCCTGGGCCGAGGACCTGCTCACAACAGACAGTCTCGCGCGCGACGGGCTGCTGGACCCGGCGCCGATCCGCCGGGCCTGGCAGGAACATCTTTCCGGCCGCCGGAACTGGGAGCATCGGTTGTGGGCGGTCCTCATGTTTCAGTCATGGCGCCAGCATGCGGGCCGCTGACCGCGCGCGCTCCCGGCGCGCCTAGAGGTCTCCGGGCCCGATCCGGCCCGAAGCGAGGTACCAGCCGATCGCCGTGATCTCGTGGAGACCGCGGCGCACCAGCCGCGCCCCGCGGGCGCTCGGCACCAGGTCGAGCCAGACGTTCCGCGCGACCCGCGGATCCGCGTAACGCCGCGCCGGCGGCGGGGCTGCCGCCGCCACGCCGAAGCGCCGCAGGGCGGCGGTCATACGACGGACATGCGAACCGTCGGTGACGATCACCACCCGCCGCGGCCGGTCTCCCCCTTCAAATCCAACGAGTATCTCCGCGACCGCTTGCGCTGTCTCGAACGTGTCGCGCGCCTTCGTCTCGACAATGGTGTCGGGCGGCAACGCGATGACCCGCTGGAGCGCAACCGCCTCCGGGACCGACTGGTTCGGGAACGGTGCGCCGCCCACCACGACAAGGGGCAACCCCGTCACGGCCTGGAGCTGCTGCCCGCGGACCGCCCGGCCGACCGAATCCGGCAGCGGCCACCAGCGGCCCGCGGGGTCCTCATAGGCGCCCGCGAGAGGCACCACGATCGCGTCGTATCGGGCGACGTCCGCGTTGGCCATGTCGAACCCGGACGCGCCGCGTTCGAGGAAACCCAGCAGCGCGCTGCCGACGAGAGGCGTCGATCCCACCAGTAACACAACCCCGCTCGCCACCACCAGGGTGCGGCCAAGCCGCCGGCGGAGCAGGATCAGCCCCGGCAGCAACAGCCACAGGGCGGGCATCGGCCAGACCAGGAAAATGTCGAACAGGGTGCGCACGCAACCGCTCCGGATGAGGGGCGAACAGCGTAACAGATTCCTCTCGCGCAGACCGCGCGCAGACAGGATTCTGGCGGAGTCCGGCACGACCGTGCACGACCTGCGGCCTGTCTTGCCGCACGTCGTTTTTTACGGCACAAGTGCGGCACCCATGCACGCCCTCCAGCGATATGTTCCCGCCTACGCCATCCTGTCGATGGCCGCGGTTCTCATCGTTCCGATCTCAACCCTCGAGCCGCTCTGGCTGACCATTGTCGCAGCCTTGGCGACGCTGGCCACCATGGTGGCGCACGGCGCCCGGGGTGCGTGGCTACGCACCCACCGAACGCTGACACTCCTGATGGCAGCGCTCGTAGTCTGGGGCGCGGCAAGCGCAAGCTGGTCGCTCGGTCCCGACCGCAGCATATCGCAGGCCTTCGAGCTGCTGCTGTTCGCGGCCGGCACCACCGTCCTGGTCTCCCTGGCGTCCGGCATCGACCCCGCGGGACGCAGGCAAATCGAGCGTTTCCTGATGATCGGGTTCGGCGTTGGGCTTTTGTTCGTGATGTTCGAACTTCTGACGAGCGGGTTCGTGCATTCAGCACTAAATAGTCATCTCGCGCCTGATGGCACCCGCTTGACCCGCGCAATGAACCTGTTTCATCTGAATCGCGGCGCGAGCGTGATTGCGCTGATGATCTGGGTCACGGTGATCCCGGTCTGGCGGCGTTTCGGAGGCATCCCGGCGGCGGCCCTCGTCCTCCTCTCCGCCTACCCGGTCACCGCGCTGCAGCCGGGCGCCCCTTTCCTCGCGATCGTTGCCGGCGCCGGCGTCTTCGTGCTCGGCTGGTATCTGCCGCGCCTGGTCATGGCGATTTTACTGGTCGCAATTGTCGGCACCCTGTTGATGGTGCCGTTCCTCAACGCCCTCGAACCGATCCTGACCGGTTTTCTCTACGGCTCCGGGCTTTCGGAATTCTCGCTCCACCATCGCATGGCGATCTGGCAATTCGCGTCCGAGCACGCTGTCGCCCGCCCGCTCGCCGGCTGGGGGCTCGATTCGTCCCGCCTCATCGGCGAGGGCCAGCTCGTGACCGTCGACGACGCGCCGAATGTCGGGTTCCGGGATGTCGACGCCCTGCCACTTCACCCCCACAACGCCTTGCTCCAAGTCTGGCTCGAGCTCGGGGTCGTCGGGGCCGTGATCCTCGCCGGCCTGTTCGCGACCGTACTGCTCGCCATCGCACGATACGTGCCCGGCCG
>JAYPRP010000015.1:0-24318 GCA_038132575.1 Rhodospirillaceae bacterium | reverse complement strand
TCGCGGCCCTCGTCGGCCGGCTCGCGGCCGCAAGCGCGAGCGTGCCGCGCGTCGTATACACGGCGCACGGATTTTACTTCCACGAGCACATGGCCTTTCCGCGCCGCCATGCACACATCGCCGCCGAATGGATCGGCGGCCGCTTCACCCACACCCTGATGACCCAGTCCGAGGAGGATGCCCAAACGGCGCGCCGCCTCGGACTGTGCCGCACGGGCGACGTGCGCGCCATCGGTAACGGCAGCGACCCGGCCGTGTTTCACCCGGCAGCCGATGGGACGGCGCGGGCCGCGACCCGGGCGGCCCTCGGCACCCCCGACGATCGGGTCGTCATCCTGATGGCCGGGCGGCTCGTCGCCGAGAAGGGCTACAACGAGCTGGTGGCGGCGATGCGCGACGTCGATGCAGAGCTCTGGGCCGTTGGTAGCCGGCTGGCAAGCGATCATGCCGCGGGGATCGAGGACACCATGCGCGCGATCGAGGCCGATCCGGAGTTCGGCGCGCGCGTTCGCTTCCTCGGTTACCGCGACGACATGGCCGACCTGATGCGTGCCTCCGATATCTTCACCCTGCCGTCCCACCGCGAGGGCATGCCGCGATCGATCATCGAGGCGATGCTCACGGGCCTGCCGGTCGTGGCGACGGACGTGCGCGGCAGCCGGGAGGAAGTCGTTGACGGCGAGACCGGGCTGCTCGTGCCCGTACGCGACGCGGCCGCGCTGGCCCGGGCACTCGGCCGCCTAGTCGGGGACACCGGCATGCGTACAGCCATGGGCGCGGCCGGTCTCGAACGGGCGCGCACCCTTTATGACGAGCGGCTCGTGATCGCGCGCCAGCTCGACCATCTCGGCCTGCGCGCCGGCTGAACGCGGGCCCATCGGTGCGCCTCTCGGGCCCGGCACCTTGCCGGGCCTTCGTTTTTGCCGTTACAAGCAGGGTCGAACGGCACAGCGGACATCCCCGATGGGGCCTCTCACGTGATCTGGACACTCGTCATCATCGCAGGTGCGACCGCAATCGCATCGGCCGTCTTCGTCGGCCTCGTGCGCACCCAGTTGCTGCGCCACGAGATTCTCGATCGCCCCAACGCGCGCAGTTCCCACGCCGCCCCCACCCCTCGCGGCGGCGGCCTCGGCGTGCTGGCCGCGCTTATCCCGGCCTGGGTCGCGATCCCGTTCTTCGCACCGCCTGCAAGCGATGTCGCGGCCGCCCTCTGGATCATCCCCGCCGCCGCACTGCTGCTTGCCGCCGTCTCGTGGATCGACGACCTGGCCAGTCTCGGCGCGCTGCCCCGGCTGGGCGCCCAGTTCGCCGCGGCGCTCGCCGGCGCATTCGTGATCGACGGCCCGGTGTTCCAGGGACTGCTGCCCGGCCCCCTCGACCCGATCGTCGCAGCCATCGGCTGGGTCTGGTTCGTGAACCTGTTCAACTTCATGGACGGGATCGACGGCATCAGCGGCGTGGAGGCGGCCGCCATCGGCCTCGGACTTCTGCTCATCGGGCTTTTCGGGCCTGGCGCGCTCGACGCGTCCCACGGCCAGGCGCTGGCCATCGCTGCGGCCACCCTCGGCTTCCTCGTCTGGAACTGGCCGCCGGCGAAGATCTTCCTCGGCGACAGCGGCAGCGTGCCGCTGGGATACCTGCTCGGCTGGCTGCTCCTTTCGCTCGCCGCCGCCGGAAACTGGCAGGCAGCCGCGATACTGCCGCTCTACTACCTGGCCGACGCCACCATCACCCTCTTCCGCAGACTGCTGCGCGGCGAGAAGGTCTGGCAGGCCCACCGCGATCACTATTACCAGGCGGCAATCAAGCGCGGCCTGTCCCACGGCCGGGTCAGCGCCGCGATCGCGGCGTTGAATCTGGTGCTGATCGCGCTCGCCCTGGCGAGCGTCCTGGCCGGCCCGACATCGCCCTGGGCCTGGGCCGCGCTGGGCACAGCGGCAATCCTCGTCATGCTTCTTCTGCGCTGGTTCGCGGGGCCCGACGGCACGGCCTCACATTGAGTGTTTTTCCCGCGCCGGGCGCCTGAAGGGCTCTTGGTCCGAGTCCCCGCAGTGGTATAAGCGGGCAATCCAACGGGGCCCGTTCATGCGCGGAATTTTCCGACCGAGTCGCGCGAATATCGCCTACGCGCACGACATCTTCATGGCGGCGATATCGCTGCCATTGTCGCTGTGGCTGCGCATGGGGCCGTCTATCGAAACGGTCCCCTCCCAGTTCATCGTCCAGAGCACGGCGCTCTTCGCCATTATCGCGGCGGCGGTCTTCCTGCCCATGGGGCTCTACAAGGGCATCTGGCGCTACGCGTCGATGAACGACCTGATCCAGATCACCAAGGCGGTCACCCTCGCCGTGCTGGTCTTCGCCCTAATCCTATTCGTCGTCTCCCGCGCTGAGTTCCTCCCGCGCTCGCTGCCCATGATCAACTGGTTCGTGCTGATGGCGCTGCTCGGCGGCCCGCGGTTCCTCTATCGTCTCTTCAAGGACCGGCACCTCGAACTGGCCGCGGACACGACTGCGAAGGCCGGAATCCCGGTGCTACTCATGGGCGCGGGCGACGAGGCCGAGACATTTATCCGGGCCATTCGACGCCAGCCGGGCGCAGCCTACCGGATCGTCGGCGTTCTCGACGAGAAGGGCCGGCGGGTCGGCCGGCATATTCGCGACGTTCCGGTCCTCGGCACCCCCGACCAGCTCGACACGATCATGCGCCGCCTTTCCGGCGACCGGCCCCAGCGGCTGATCATCACGAAACCCGGTCTCGACGCGGCGCTGATGCGGCGGCTGCTCGACCAGGCCGAGGCACAGGGCATGACGATGGCGCGCCTGCCGGGCTTGACCGCATTCCAGGCCGGACTGGGCGACGAGATCGAGATCCGGCCCGTCGCGGTCGAGGACCTGCTTGGACGGCCCCAGGCCGTGCTCGACCGCCCGGCCATGGAGGTGATGATCGTCGGACGCCGGGTGCTGATCACCGGCGCCGGCGGCACCATCGGCGGCGAACTCGCCCGCCAGATCGCGGCCCTCGGCCCGGCGGAGATCGGTCTCGTCGATAACGCGGAGTTCAACCTCTACTCGATCGACCTCGAGATCGGCGAACGCGCACCCGGGATTGCCCGCCAGGCGCATCTCGCGGATGTGCGCAATCCCGAGGCAATGGCGTCGGTCTTCTCCGAGCTCAAGCCCGAGCTGGTGTTCCACGCCGCGGCCCTCAAGCATGTGCCGATCGTCGAGGACCATGTCGCCGAGGGCGTTCAGACCAACATCGCGGGATCGCGCAACGTCGCCGATCTGTGCCGCGAGCACGGCACCGGGATCATGGTCCTGATCTCGACCGACAAGGCGGTCAATCCGACGAACGTCATGGGCGCGACCAAACGGGTGGCGGAGAGCTACTGCCAGGCCCTCGACCGCGCCCGCGACGAGGCGGGCTGCCGGTTCCTGACTGTGCGTTTCGGGAACGTGCTCGGCTCGACGGGATCGGTTGTACCGCTGTTCGAACGCCAGCTCGCCGCTGGCGGACCCCTCACGGTGACCCACCGCGACATCACCCGCTACTTCATGACGACCCGCGAAGCGGTCGAGCTCGTGCTCCAGGCCTCGACCCTCGCCACGTCGGCGAATACGGCGTCCGGCGGGATCATGGTCCTCGACATGGGCGAGCCGGTGAAGATCCTCGACCTGGCGGAACAGATGATCCGGCTCGCCGGCAAGCGGCCCTACGAGGATATCGACATCTCGATCGTTGGCCTGCGGCCCGGCGAAAAGCTCTACGAGGAGCTGTTCCACGACGCCGAAAGCCTCGCGCCGACCGAGAACGCCGCAATCCGGCTGGCAACGCCGCGCGTGGCAGACCACGAGGTGCTGGTGCGCGCGATCGACGAAATCTGCGCCGCCGCCCGCGAGAACAATGACGAGACCTGTCGCAACCTGCTGACCCGCCTGGTGCCGGAGTTCCAGCCCGGCGGCGCGGCGGCAGACAGCGCGACGGCCCCCTAGGTTCGCCCCTGGCCCGGACAGGACCCCACCCCAGCACTTTACGAAGGACAATCAGACCGGTGCCCAGCAATCATGACACGCCGATCACGCGTGCGATCATCTCCGTATCCGACAAGACCCGGCTGACCGAGCTCGGACAGGCTCTCTGCGGCCACGGTGTCGAAATCCTTTCCACCGGCGGCTCCGCGCGCGCGCTGGCGGAGGCCGGCATTCCCGCCACCGAGGTCGCCGACCACACCGGCTTCCCCGAGATCATGGACGGCCGGGTCAAGACCCTGCACCCCAAGATCCATGGCGGCATCCTCGCCCGGCGCGACCATCCGGACGACCAGGCGGCGATGGCCGAGCACGGGATCGGGGCGATCGACCTGATCGTCATCAACCTCTACCCCTTCGAAGCGACCGTCGCATCGGGTGCAGGCTATGACGACTGCGTGGAAAATATCGACATCGGCGGACCGGCGATGATCCGCGCCGCAGCCAAGAACCACGCCCATGTCGCGGTGGTGACCGACCCGTCAGACTATGACGCGGTGATCGCGGCCCTCGATGCCAATGCCGGCGCGCTCCCGGCCGATCTCCGCCGGAGCCTCGCGGCAAAGGCCTACGCGCGCACCGCCGCCTATGATGGCGCGATCACGGCGTGGCTGTCCGGCGAGCTCGGAGATTCGTTCCCCGAGACCCATGTCACCGCAGGCCGCCGCGCCGCCGTGCTGCGCTATGGCGAGAACCCGCACCAGGAGGCGGCACTCTATATCGGCGGGCCCGCCCGCCCCGGCGTCGCCCAGGCCGAACAGGTCCAGGGCAAGGAGCTCAGCTACAACAATCTGGGCGATGCGGACGCCGCCTTTGAGCTGGTGGCGGAGTTCGACGACCCCGCCATCGCAATCATCAAGCACGCGAATCCCTGCGGGGTGGCGATGGGAGACGACCTCGTCGCAACCTACCGCGCGGCGCGCAAGTGCGACCCGGTCAGCGCCTTTGGCGGGATCGTCGCCGCTAACCGGCCCCTCGACGGTGCGCTGGCCGAGGCGATCACCGAGATCTTCACCGAGGTGGTGATCGCCCCCGACGCCAATGCCGACGCGCGCGCCGTGTTCGCCGGCAAGGAGAACCTGCGCCTGCTGCTGACCGGCGAGATGCCCGACCCCCGGGCCGCCGGCCGGCTGGTGAAGCCGCTCGCTGGCGGCTTCCTGTTGCAGGACCGCGACGCGGGCCACATCACGCGCAACGACCTGAAGATCGTCACGAAGCGTCAGCCGAGCGAGCAGGAGATCACGGACATGCTGTTCGCCTTCACCGTCGGCAAGCATGTGAAGTCGAACACCATCGTGTACGCGAAGAACAGCGCGACCGTGGGCATCGGCGCCGGCCAGATGAGCCGTGTGGATGCGGCGAGGATCGCCGCCCACAAGTCGGGCGAAGCCGCGGAAGCGGCCGGCGAAAGCGAACGGCTGACCGCCGGGTCGGTCGCCGCGTCGGATGCGTTCTTCCCTTTCCCGGACGGCCTGTTGACGACGGTCGAGGCGGGTGCCACGGCCGTGATTCAGCCGGGCGGCTCGGTCCGCGACGACGAGGTGATCGCCGCGGCCGACGAGGCGGGCGTCGCGATGATGTTCACCGGGATGCGCCATTTCCGGCACTAGGGACGGGCGGTCGCGTCAGTCGCGCTCCGGCGGCACGTCGCGCACGGTCCGCCAGAGCAGGAAGCCGCCGATCACGAGGAAGGGCAGCACGCTGGCCATGCCCCAGCGCTGGCTGTCCGTGGCCGCGGTGATCGCGGCGACGATCCACGGTCCGACAAAGGCTGTCGCCTTGCCCGACAACGCATAGAGGCCGAACATCTCGCCCTCGGTGCCCTCCGGCGTGATGCGCGCCATCAGCGAACGGCTGGCCGCCTGGACCGGTCCGAAGAAGATGCCCAGCGTCGCGCCGAGGACGATGAATGCAATCTTGGATTCGACGACCAGCAGTGGCAGCCCGACAACCACAAGGCCGCAAAGACCAAGCAGGATCGTGCGCTTCGCGCCGATCCGGTCGTCGATCCAGCCGAAGGCGAACGCCCCGGCCCCTGCCGTGACGTTCAGGATCAGCCCGAACATGATGACCTCGGCGACCGGCATTCCGAAGGTGCCGGCGGCGAAGACACCGCCGAAGGCGAACAGCGTGTTGAGCCCGTCCGTGAAGATCATCCGCGCCAGCAGGTAACGCCAGAGCTGCGGGTGACGACGCAGATTGACGAGCGTCGTGCGCAGCTCGGCGAGTCCTTCGCGGATCGCCGGCCCGGCCGCAAGACCGCGCCCCCGGGGATCGCGGGTCCACATGAACAGCGGCAGGCAGAAGACAAGCAGCCAAAGCGCGACGATCGGGCCGGCAACGCGGACGTGCGCCAGGACATCGGGGGAATCGTCGAGGCCGAACGGTGGCGGCTTCGCGAGAACGAAACCGAACAGGACGACGAGGAGCCCGCCGACGCCGCCGATATAGCCGAGCCCCCAGGCCCAGCCCGAGACGCGGCCGACCCAGGCCCGCGGCGCCAGGGTCGGCAGCAACGCGTTGTAGAACACCATGGACAGTTCGAACGCGACGACCGAGACCCCCACCAGCACGAGCAGCAGGACCGCGTGATCCGCATCCGGCCGGACGAACCACAAAAGCGCCGACCCGGCGGCCATGATGATGGTGAAGGCGGCGAGCCAGGGCTTGCGGCGGCGGCCCTGGTCCGCGATTGCACCGAGGACGGGGCTCAGGACGGCAATCGCAAAGGCCGCCGTGCCCGTCATGATCGCCCACCAGGCGGTCGCCTTCGCAGCATCGTCCATCACCGCCTCGGTAAAGTAGGCGGGAATGACAAAGGTCAGGACGATGGCCGGAAACGGCGAGTTCGCCCAGTCGTAGCCGCACCAGCCGGCGACGGACCTGCGGTCGAGTCTCCGGTCCCCGTCAGTCATCTACACTATCATCCCGAAGTCGCCAGTTGGTCGCCAGAATACCGGCGGCGATGCAGGCCAGACCCAACCAGACGCCGGGTGTGATGGTTTCGTCGAGCACAATCGCCGCGGCGACCAAAGCCCCCACGGGGTTCATGGTCAGACCGATCGCCACCCGGGTCGGACTGGTGTGACGTAGCGCCCAGAGCCAGAGAAAATACGTGAACGCGCTGCCGATGACGCCGATATAGAGCACGGCCAGAACAGCATCCTCCGTCGCGGCAAGCGCCTGCAGGTTCCGCGTGTCGAAGGTGCCGGAAATCGTCCCGATCACGCCGAGAAACACGGCCCCGGGCAGCAGGTTGCAGACCACGAATATCAGGGGCGGATAGCGGCGGATAACCCGCCGGGTTGCGACATTGTAAACCGACAAAACGAGCGAGGCGGCGAGCATCAGCAGGTCGCCGCGCCAGCCGCCCGGGACGGCGCTCGCGTCGCGCCAGAGCGCGAAGGCCACGCCCAGGGTCGCGACCCCGACTCCTGCCGCCTTCAGCCAGGTCAGCTGTTCGGCGCGCAGACTGGCCGCCAGCGCAAGCGTCATAAACGGAACCGTGGAGGCAAGGATGCCGCCCCGCGCGGCGGTCGTGTAGGACAGGGACGCCGAAACCAGCCACTGACTGATCCCGAACATCACGATGCCAAGCCCGACGACGACCCAGACATCGCGTCCACGCGGCCAGCCGCGCGCGAAAGCCAGCGCAAGGGGCAACAGGAGCGCGGCGCCGATGCCGAGGCGGAGCGTGGTGATGGTGAGCGAATCGACCTCGGCGGAAACAAAACGTATTGCACCGAGCGTCGTGCCCGCGGCAAACGGTGCCGCAACCGCCGCAACCGCGGCGAGCAGGGCCAGCCGGCGCGACGCGGATGCGGCGCCTGTCATGCCGAACCACCTGCGCGCCGTTGCCAGTTGGTGACCGCGATCCCTGCGATCACCAGCGCGAACCCGACCAGGATCGCGGGCGTGATCTGCTCGCCCAGCAGCACCGCGCCCCAGATCAGCGCCATCAGCGGATTCATCGGCAACGCGACGGCCACCAGCGTGGGGGTCGTGTGGCGCAGCGCCCAGAGCCACAGCGTGTAGGAGATCACTGCCGCCCCGATGCCGAGATACGCGATCGCCATCCAGCCCGCGCGTGAGAGTTCCGGCGTGAACGCCGGCGCATCGGTGGCCAGCGCAACGACATACAGAAAGGCCGACCCCGGAACCACGCCCGTCACCACGGCGACAAGCGGCGGATGGCGCTGCAACCAACGGTTCGACCAGACCCCGTGGACCGCCGTGATGAGGGCGCCGATCAGGATCAGCCCGTCCCCGATCCACGCGTCCGGCGGCGCGCCGGCGCCCTGACCCAGCGCCACCGCCACACCGGCTGTGGCGAGAACAATCCCCGTCAACTTCTGCAGCGTCGGGCGCTCGATGCGAAAGAGTGTTGCGATCAGCAGTGTCAGGAAGGGCGTGGTCATATATGCCAGCGCGCCGCGCGAGGATGTGGTGTAGGTGAGCGCGTTCGCGAAAATGAACTGAAGTCCGCCGAAAAAGATGGCGCCCATGAAGCCGAGGATCAGGAGCTCGCGCGGCGTGGGCCAACGCCGGACAATGACCAGCGCCACCGCCGTCAGAACGAACGCGGCAGTCACGTTGCGCAGAAAGGCGACCGTGACCGGTTCGGTCTCGGTCACCAGGAAACGCATAGCGACGAAGGCCGAACCGCCGAGCGCCGTCGAGGCGCAGGCGGCGAGCGCTGCGAGGATCGCGAGGTTGCCGGCAGAGGGGGTAAGGAAGCGGCTCACGGGGAATCCGGTCGGGGCGGCGGCAGCAACCGCACCGGGTGGACCACCCGGTGCGCGCCGCGACCATGGACCGGCGGGCGATTACCCGGCAAGCAGATTTCGCAACTGTCCGTTCGCGACCGAGAGCATCGCCAGATCGACGGCCTCATTGGACCGAAGGTCATCGAGCATCTGGCATGTCCGCTCGACCGCACCGTTCCGCGATCCGACCCAGGTCTCGATTACACCCTCGGCCATCTTCGGACCCAGCTTGCCGCCGCCGACAACGTCGAGGACCCGGTTGGTCAGGGCCGACTGGTGGCGGTAGCTGTCGTCGACGATCGCATCGATCGCAAGCTTCTCCCACTCCGACTCGGGCGTGATCGTCCTGGACGCGTGGCGCACCCAGTCGATCCCCAGCCGCGCACCAAGCTCGAAATAGACATGTCCCGTGTCGATTACGGGCACGCCGGAGTCACGCGCGATCCGGACGACATCGCCGCCCGCCGCGAGAACATCGAGACTGGCGATCCGCTGGGCGAGCGCCTTCGGAACGCCGGCCTCGGCCAGGCGTTCCGCGTGCCGCGCAATGCCCTTGCGGTCCTCCGCGGCGACGATGTTCGGCAGTTTCTTCGCAAGCTCGTGGATGCCCGGCGCATAACGCTCGATCGTGTCCGCGATGGCCAGCGGCCGCCGGGCATTGGCCAGGAACCAGATCGTCATACGTTCGACGAGCTCCTCGAGCTCACGGGCCATCTCGTTCTGAATATCGGCCGGGACCTTGAGGTCGAGCGCTTCGATGTCGCGCCACAGCGGGCGCAGGTCGAACACGTCGCGCGCGATCACATAGGCTCGCGCGATGTCAGCCGGCTCCGCGCCCGACCGTTCGGTCAGGTCATGGACGAAGGCTGCACCCACCCGGTTGATCAGCGAGTTGGTCACATAGGTCGCAACGATCTCGCGGCGCAGCCGGTGCCGCGACAGTTCCTCGGGGAATCGCTTGCGCATCGGCCCGGGGAAGTAACGCGCCAGGTCCTGCACGAGATAGGCGTCGTCGGGCACGTCCGTCGGCAGCAGATCGCCATAGAGCGCGATCTTGGCGTGGGAAAACAGAACCGCATACTCCGGCCGGGTCAGGCCGAGGTCGTCCGCATGAAGGTCCGCCATCCGCTCGTCGTCGGGCAAGTGTTCGATCGGCCGGTCGAGGAGCCCGCGCCGCTCCAGCGCCCGCATCACCCGCCACTGGGCCTCGAGCAGTTCCGGCGCCCGGCGTTCGGCCTGGGAGATCGCCTGGGTCTGGAGATAGTTGTCGTTGAGCACCAGCTCCGAGACCTCGTCGGTCATCTCGACCAGCAGCGCGTCGCGCTGCTTCAGGTTCATGCCGCCGCCCGACACCACGTCGTCGAGCGCGATCTTGATATTTACCTCGTGGTCCGAGCAGTCCACGCCGGCCGAGTTGTCGATGAAGTCGGTGTTGATACGCCCACCGGCCCGCGCATACTCGATCCGACCGCGCTGGGTAACACCCAGGTTGGCACCCTCGCCGATGACCTTGCAGCGCAGGGTCTTCGCATCGACCCGCACCGCGTCGTTCGACCGGTCGTCGGCATCGGCCTGACTTTCGCTCGCCGCCTTGATGTATGTGCCGATCCCGCCGAACCAGAGCAGGTCGACCTCGGACACGAGGATCGTCCGGATCAGCTCGTTCGGCGTCATCTGGTCGCGGGTGATGCCGAGCAGGGCCTTGATCTCGGGGCTGAGCTTGATGGACTTCGCGCTGCGCTCGAAGATGCCTCCGCCCTTCGAGATCAGCTTCGCGTCGTAGTCGGTCCAGCTTGAGCGCGGCAGCCGGAACAGGCGCCGGCGTTCGGCGAAGCTCGCCTTCGGGTCCGGGTCCGGGTCAATGAAGATATGTATGTGGTTGAAGGCGGCGACCAGCTTGATGTGCTTCGACAGGAGCATCCCGTTGCCGAACACGTCGCCAGACATGTCGCCGACGCCGATCGCCGTGAAATCCTGTGTCTGGGTGTCATGGCCGATCTCGCGGAAATGGCGCTTCACCGATTCCCACGCGCCCTTTGCCGTGATCCCCATCTTCTTGTGGTCGTAGCCGGCCGAGCCGCCCGACGCGAAGGCGTCACCCAGCCAGAAGCCGTAGTCCTGGCTGATCCCGTTCGCGATGTCCGAGAAGGTCGCGGTGCCCTTGTCCGCCGCCACGACCAGATAGGGGTCGTCCCCGTCGTGACGCACAACCGTGTCCGGCGGGACGACCTTGCCGGCGACGAGATTGTCCGTCACGTCGAGCAGGCCGCGGATCAGCGTGCTGTAACAGGCGACGACCTCTTCCTGGACGGCCTGCCGGTCCGCCTGGGGATCGCCGGTGGGCGCGGGCAGGCTCTTGCACACGAAGCCGCCCTTCGCGCCGACCGGCACGATCACCGAGTTCTTCACCATCTGTGCCTTCTGGAGACCAAGGATCTCGGTGCGGAAATCCTCGCGCCGGTCCGACCAGCGGATGCCTCCGCGCGCGACGTCGCCGCCACGCAAATGGCAACCCTCCATGCGTGGGCTGTAAACGAAGATTTCCTTCTTCGGCCGCGGTTCGGGTAGGTCGTCCACGTTGGCGCTGTCGATCTTGAACGATGCATAGGACTTGAATTCGCCGTCATCGTCAGTCGTGAAGAAGTTGGTGCGCAGCGTCGCCTCGACGGCGTTCGCGAAGCGCCGGATGATCCGGTCCTCGTCCAGGTTGGAGACAGCATCGAGTCCGTCCGAGAGGTCCCCGCGAAGTTTCTTGATGCGCCGCGCGGCCGCTGAACTCTCCGCGACTTGCGGGTCGAAGCGCGCGAAGAACAGCTCGACGACGATCCGCGCGAGCGCCGGGTTATTGGCGAGCGTCTCTTCCATATAGGCCTGGGAGTATGCGATCCGGCTCTGCAGCAGGAACTTGCAGTAGGCTCGCAGCACCACGATTTCGCGCCACTCCAGGCCGGCGCCGAGGATCAGGTTGTTGAACCCGTCATCCGCGATCGCCCCGTCGAAGACGCGTGCGAACCCCTCATGGAAGGACTCGCGTACCCCCGCCAGGTCGATCTCGGCCCCCGAGCGGGATTCCATCTGGAAGTCGTGCACCCACACGGTGCCGACCCCGTCGCCATAATTGTACTCGACCGCGAACGGCTCCTCGCCGATCACCTTGAGGCCCATATTCTCGAGCATCGGGATCACGTCCGACAGCGGTAGCGCATGACCGGCGTGGTAGAGCTTTAGATGCACCGTTTCGGGACTGTCGTCCTCGGGGCGGTACAGGTTGAGTTGCAGCTTCCCGGAAATTCGCGCCACATCGATTGCCGCGATGTCCTCGACCGCCGCGTCGGGCGCGCACCGGTCGCGGTAGGCGGCCGTGAAGGCGTAGCCATAGCGCTGGGCCATGACCATGCCGACTTCCTCACCGCGCGCGGCGACCAGCGCATCGCGCAGCCGGTCCTCCCAGGACCGCGTGGCCTCGCGCAGGGAGGTCTCGATCTCCTCGACCCGGTAAGGCGGAATCTTGTCCGCGCCGGTCTTGATGACAAACAGGACACGGGCAAGCACCGACTCGGTGCCGAACTCGGGGAAGAAGGCGACACAGGTGCCGTCGAAGGCGTCTTCCAGTATCGCGGCAAGGTTCTCGCGCAGTTCCGTGTCGTAACGATCGCGCGGTACGAAGACGAGTGCGGTGACGTAGCGCTGGAACGGGTCCTCGCGCACGAACATCGCGGTGCGCTGACGTTCCTGCAGATGCAGGATGCCCATCGCGTGATCCAGCAGAAGATCGTCGTCAATCTGCAGCAGCTCGTCGCGCGGATATGTCTCCAGAATATGCGCAAGGGCCTTCGAGTCATGGCTCGACGGCGGAAAGCCCGCACCTTCGATCGCCTTCGCAACCTTCCGGCGCAGCAGCGGAATCCGGGTGGGGGACACGCTGTAGGCCGTCGAGGTAAAGAGGCCGACGATCATGCGCTCGCCGATGACCTTGCCGGCCGCGTCGAACTTCTTTACACCCACCACGTCCATATGCACCCGGCGATGTACGGTCGCGCGTCGGTTCGCCTTCGTGACCATCACCAGCTGCGGCTGGCGGATGAAGGACCGCACCTCGTCGGGCAGCGGTGCGTCATCGGCCCAGTTCTCGAAAATCGCCCGGTCCGCGTCACGCAGCAGGCCGAGACCGCCGGGCTGGGCCTTCAGTTTCTGCTTCGCGCCAGCGCCGGCATGGTCGTATTCGCGATAGCCGAGGAAGGTGAAATGATCGTCGAGCATCCACTCGACGAAGGCGCGCGTCTCCTCGACCTCGGCCTTCGCGACCTTCGGCGGGTGGGCATCCAGATCGTCCAGGATCGATGCGACACGTGCACGCATGTCGCGCCAGTCCGCAACCGACGCGCTGATATCCTCTAGTACCTGTTCGAGCCGGCCGGTGAGATGCGCAAGCGCCCTGGGGTCGGTCTGCTCGTTCACCTCGAAATGCATGAAGCTCTCGGCACCTCCGCCATCACGACCCCGCGGCCCGCAGTCCTTCATGTTACCTGCGGCGGTGCGGGTAACATCGAAGATGGGATGGATCACCAGTTGCACCGTCAGGCCCTGGTAGTTGAGCTCGGCGGTGATGGAATCGACCAGGAACGGCATATCCTCGGTGACAACCTCGATCACCGTGTGGTCACCGTCCCAGCCATGGTCGCCCCGGCGCGGGTTGAAAACGCGGATCAGGGGTTCGCCGGGCAGACGTTTCTGGGCAAACCGGAAATAGGACCGGGCAGCGGCAAACAGCGTCTCCGCGTCCATCGTCGCGATGTCGGCGGGCGGCACGTTGGCATAGTAGGCGCGCAAGAACTTCGCGCAGACCGTGCCGGCATCGCCGCCCAGCTGTTTTCGGGCCAGTTGGGCCGCCTTTTTGACCAGGTTCTTCTTCCGCGTGTCCGTGCGCGTCGCCATCAAGCGTGTCCTCTTTGAAATCCTTGTCCGCGCGGTAAAGGCTCTCGCACCGGACGGAGTTCTGATGCCTCGATCCTAAGAACCGAACGTTAAAACATGGTTAACACCGGCAAGCATTCCTTAACCATGTCTTTCGATAATGGCCGGTGATGACATTTGCGCCATCGGCGCCGCCAGAACGGACCGCAACACCCGCCATGACCGCCCAGAACCTGACCAGCCCGGACCTCGCCGCCCCGCATTCGGGGGCCGGAACCCGGCATGACACCGCCCTCTTCGACCGCCTGCCCGGCCGAACCCCTGGACGCCTGACGACCCGCATGGGCCCGTAATTTCCCGTTGTGCGGGCATCCGCGCCGCGCACGGCGGCACGGTATTATCCTAACTATCTGAAAAATTAATTGCCGCGCGTCTGCCGAAGGCGATACGTTCTGTAGATCAAAACAATAAGTCTTTTAGGGAGGCCACCTCAGTTATGAAACAAATCGCATCATTCGCACTCGCGGCTGCAGCCTTTGTGGGGCTCACATTCGCGGCGCCTGGCACCACGCACGCAAACAACCATTTCCCAAGCAAGCCCGTCCAACTCCAGGTCCCGTTCGCGCCGGGCGGAGGCGCCGACCGGACTTTCCGATTGTTTGCACCATACCTCTCCCAGGAACTTGGTGTGCCCGTGAAGGTCACCAACGTCGCCGGCGGTGGCGGCTGGGTTTCTTGGAGCCAGGTCGTCAACGACTGGAACGCAAAGCGAGACGATCATAAGCTCGCGGTCGTCAATATTCCCCATATTTTCTCGTTCCTGAACCCAGCTATGAAACGTAAGGAGAAGCTGGAGTCTTTCAACTTCTTGGCATGGCACTCCTATGACCCGGGCCTGTGGCTCGTACGCTATGATGACGAGCGGTTCAAGAGCCTGAACGACGTGCTCGCCTACGCCCAGAAGCAGCCGATTATCGTTGCGCCCGGCAGCTTTGGCAGTGACGACCATATCGGCGTTGCGTTTGCTCAGCAGGCCGTTCCAGGCTTCAAGGCGAAGTTTGTAACCAGCCGCGGCGACAACTCCAAGATCCAGCTCGCGCTCGGCAAACATGTGGATCTGATTGCCGCCAATGTTGGCTACTTCATCCCCTCGATCGAGGAGAAGAAGCTTCGGCCGCTCGCGGTTCTACATCCAACCCGCTGGTCATTGTTGCCTGATGTTCCGACATTCCAGGAGATCACGGGTAAAGTGAACATCACCTACGCCGGCCGCACGCTGGCTACGGCCAATGGTCTCGAGGAAGAGAAGCGCAAGATCTATCTCAACGCCATCAAACGGGCGGTCAAGAACCCAGAATATCTCGCCAAGGAAGCGGCGAATAAAAACCACATCATGTTTGCCGAGGGCGATGAGATGTGGAAACTCCTCCGTGAAGGCCAGAAGGTTGCCGAACAGGCCGCCTACTGGAAGCAGGAAGGCGTTCAGTAGACGGACGTCTGTAAACAACCGGTAGCGGAAATATCACTTTCCGATCACGCACGCCTCGCCGGGTTAGCCGGCGGGGCGTGTCTTCCTGTTAGAGACCGGGGTACAGGGCATCCGACGGGGGGGATTTGATGACAAGATTGATGGCTGAGCGACTGGTTGCGGTCGCTCTGATTATAGCGGGTGGCTTCATGTACACCCAAACTATTGGCTGGCCGCAGCGCGCCGGAGCGTTCCCGCAATTCGCGGAAATCGGCATCATGGTTCTGGCGGCAGGAATGCTTGTGCGCTCCTTCATGCCACGCGACATCGAGCGGCTGAAGGGGATGGTCAACTTCGACTTCTCCTACACCGCCTGGAAGCCCGTCTACATCCTGGCGGTGGGCGCCATCTACGCCATCGCCGTGTTCAAGGTCGGCTTCTACGTTACCTCCTTCGTCTTCTATTTTATTGCGGCCTATATGACCGGCCTGCGAAACCACAAGATGATCATCGTCACCGGCCTCATCCTGTTTCCGCTACTCTATGCGTTCTTCACCCTCGCCCTCGGCGCGTTTCTGCCCGAAGGCATATTGTTCTAGCGCGGGAAGGAACGAACCATGGAAAGCCTCGATTTTCTTGCTAACGTCCTGACCCTCGCCAACCTCGGGGCGATGTTTGTCGGCATCGTTGTCGGACTCGTCATCGGTGCCATCCCGGGCCTCGGGCCGCCTATGGCGATCGCCCTGATGATCCCTATCTCTTTCGAGTGGCCGGCCGAGACGGCGCTGATCCTCATGGTGTCGACCTATGCCGCGGGCATCTACGGCGGTTCCTTCACGGCGATCCTGCTGCGCGCGCCCGGCACCTCGGCCTCGGCGGCCTCGTCGATCGAGGGCTACGAGATGACCAAGCGCGGCCGCGCGACCGAGGCTATCCGCATGTCTACCTTCGCCTCGGTGATGGGCGGCCTGATCAGCGGCTTCGCCCTGCTCTACCTATCGCCGCCGCTAGCCAAGATTTCTCTTCTGTTCGGACCCTCAGAGTTCTTCGTGGTGGCCCTGCTCGGCCTGACGGCGATTGCCGCCGTGTCCTTCGGGGCCGTCCTCAAGGGGCTCATTGCGGGCCTAGCGGGTCTGCTCATCAGCACCATCGGCGTGGACGCGGCCTCGGCCTATCCACGCTTCACCTACGGTGCGACCGGGTTGTTGTCGGGGGTCGGCATCCTGCCGGCGGTGATCGGCCTGTTCGCCTTCGCCCAGGCGATCAGCTTGTGCGAGGGAAGCCCAAAATCCAACATCTCGGGCACGACCAAGCTGAGCTGGAACATCATGCCCCGCGTCTCCGAGATCATGCACTGCCGCTGGTCGCTGGTGCGCGGCTGGGTCACGGGCCTGGTCATGGGAATCGTGCCCGCGGCCGGCGCATCCGTCGCCCAGTGGATCGCGTATGCCTGGGAAATCCAGCGCGGCAAGGAGGGCGACAAGTTCGGCGAGGGCGAGGTCAAGGGCCTCGCCGCCACGGAAGGCTCCAACAACGGCGTGACGGGGACATCCCTGATCCCGATGTTCGTGCTCGGTATTCCGGGTGGCATCTCGGCGGCGGTCATCCTCGGCGCGCTCATGATCCACGGGCTGCAACCCGGGGACCGGCTGTTCACAGACTCTCCCGAGGTCATCTTCACGGTGATCTGGGGCTTCATCCTGGCCAACTTCTTCATGGGCGGGATCGCCGCCGTGATGGCCCGGTTGCTGGCCTATGTGACGCTCTTCCCGCGCGGTCTGCTGGCGCCGATCATCATGATCTTCTGTGTCGTCGGCACCTTCGCCGCGAGCGGCAACCCGTGGGACGTGTACATCATGATCGCCATGGGGATCATCGGCTACTTCGCCCACAAGTATAACTTCTCGCCCGCGGGCATCCTCCTGGGCATCATCCTCGGCCCCATCGCCGAGGAAGGCCTGCGGAACGTCCTGATCGTCTCGAATGACCAGCCGCTCCAGTTCATCTTCAGCCGCTGGATCTCGGATGTGATCATCTTCATGATCGTCGTCGCAATCTACTACTCCTTCAAGCCGAAGGCGTGGGACCAGGCGGTCGCGCAGGGCGAGGCAGCGCTCGCGGCCGGCGCGAATCCGGCGGACGAAAACAAGAAGGACGCCTAGGTCCCGATGCGTGACGTGACAGTGCAACGACCACCCAACCCGGCACAGACCGGAGGCCGCTGATGCGCGAGTACGGCATCGGACAATCGGTGCCACGGGTGGAAGACCGGCGACTATTGACGGGCCGGGGTAACTACACCGACGACCGCAAGGTGCCGGGCGCCGCCTACATGGCGATCTTGCGTTCGCCCCATGCGGCCGCGGAAATCCGAGAAATCGGCACGGCTGCCGCGGCGGCAATGCCCGGCGTGATCGCCGTCCTGACCGCGGCCGAGCTCGCGGCGGACGGAATCGGCGGCCTCGGCTGTTCGGTCAAGCGCCACCAGCGCGACGGCAGCCCGATGGTGGAACCACCCTACCCGCTGCTGGCCGACGGTTCTGTCCACCTGGTCGGGATGGCCGTCGCGGCCGTCGTCGCCGAGACCTACGCCCAGGCCGTCGACGCGACCGAGGCGATCGAGGTGGACTACGCCACGAGCGAGCCGGTCGTCGAGACCGGCCGGGCGCGCGAAACCGGGATGCCCGAGGTTTGGGAGTCGGTACCCGGAAACGAGAGTTTCGTCTTTTCCCTGGGCGACAAGGCAGCGACCGACGCCGCCTTTGCCGCGGCCGAACATATCGTCGAGCTCGACTACGAGGTCAGCCGGGTCTCCACGAACACCATGGAGATGCGCGCCGCGATCGGCTTCTACGACCCGCTCGAGGAACGTTACACACTTTATGCCGGCGTCCAGTCGCCCCACCGGATGCGCGGGGCGCTCGCCCACGAGGTGTTCGGCATTCCCGAGGGCAAGCTGCGCGTCATCTCCCCCGACATGGGCGGCGGGTTCGGGATGCGCGGCAGCCCCTTCGTCGAGCACGCGCTCGTACTGTGGGCGGCACGACGCACGGGGCGGCCAGTCCGCTTCACCGCGACGCGCAGCGAGGGACTGGCGAGCGACTACCACGCCCGTGACAACGTCTCGCGCGCCGCGCTCGCGCTGGACCGTGACGGGAAGTTCCTAGCATTGCGGGTCTCCACCGACGCGGCGCTCGGCGGTTATCTGAGCAACTCCGGCCCTCACTCGCCGACCAACAATCTCGGCGGCTTGTCCGGCGTCTATACGATCGGCCATGTGCACGTCGAGGCTCGCGGGGTCTTCACCCATACGAGCCCGACAGCCACCTATCGCGGTGCCGGGCGGCCCGAGGCATCCTACGGGCTCGAACGCCTGATCGACACGGCCGCCCACGATCTCGGCATCGACCCGGTGGACCTCCGGCGCCGTAACCTCATTCCCAATGACGCACTGCCCTACGACACGGGCTTCGTCTTCACCTACGACAGTGGCGATTTCACCGGCTGCCTCGACCGGGTTCTCGTCGCCGCCGACTGGGACGGGTTCGAGGCCCGACGCTCCGAGGCCGCGGCACGGGGCCGCTTGCGCGGCATGGGCATCGCGACCGTGATCGAAATCGCGGGCGGACCGCTGCCGCTGCCCAACGAGGAGAGCGCGTCCGTCCGCTTCGATTCAGACGGCGGCGTGTCGGTCCTCATGGGCACCCATTCCCACGGCCAAGGCCACGAGACCGCCTTCGCCCAGATCGCGTCGGAGGCGTTGGGCGTACCGTTCGGCTCGATCCGCGTCCAGTATGGCGACACCGATCTGATCCATCACGGCAAGGGCACCTTCGGCTCGCGCTCGATCAGCGTCGGCGGCGCAGCGCTGCTGCGGGCGTCGGAGAAGATCATTGAGCGGGCGACAGCGATCGCCGCGCACCTGCTGGAGGCCGCAGACGCGGACATCAGATTCGACGACGGCACCTTCACGGTCGCGGGCACCGACCGGAAGATCACGCTGGTCGAGGTCGCGAAAGCGGCCTATATGCCCGCGCGCATGCCCCGCGAGATGGAGCTGGGCCTGTCGGAGGGTGCCATCATCGTCCCGCCCGGCCCGACCTATCCCAACGGCGCCCATGCCTGCGAGGTGGAGATCGACCCGGAGACGGGCGTGGTCGAGATGATTTCCTATACCGTGGTCGATGATGTCGGTGTCGCGCTGAACCCCATGATGGTCGCGGGCCAGGTCCATGGCGGCGTGGTTCAGGGCGCGGGCCAAGCCCTGCTGGAGCGCGTCGTTTACGACCCAGAGAGCGGCCAGCTCCTCACCGGCTCCTTCATGGACTACGCGATGCCGAGAGCCGACAACTTCCCCTCGTTCGACGTTCACGAGCACAACATTCCCTCGACGAATAATCCTATGGGCCTCAAGGGCGCCGGCGAGGCCGGCACCGTAGGAGCACTGCCGTCGGTCATGAACGCCGTCGTCAATGCTCTCCGGCCGCTGGGAATCCGACATATCGACATGCCCGCCACGCCGGAGCGCGTGTGGCAGGCGATCCAGGACGCACGAAAAGCCGCCGAATAATCGGCAACGACGACCCCACCAAGGACCGAGATCCGAAGGAGAGACACGATGGCCGGCCCCGAAATTCACAATATGACACTCCTGTCCCAGGACACGCTCGTCGGCCACGGCGGCATGGGCGAGGGCATGGCGATGCAGGTGGCCCCGGACGGCCGCCGCATCATCTGGCTGGCGCATGAATCCGCACCGAAGAACTTTACCGGCGTGGACGTCACCGATCCGCGCAAGCCCAAGGTCGTCGTCCAGACCGAGCTGCCTGTCATGGAGATGCGGTCGAACTCGCTCGAGGTAACCGGCGACATCATGGCCGTCGCCTACCAGACGCCCGGCGTGAACATGGAGAAAGTCGGCGTCGAGCTGTTCGACCTATCGAACCCGGAAGACCCGAAGTCGATCTCCTTCTTCGACTGCTCGGGCCCGCACTCGCGCGGCGTCCATCAACTCTGGTTCGCCGACGGCGAGTATGTGCACTGCGCCAGCGGCTCGGATGACTTCGTGCCGACCAACCCCAAGGACGACCAGTTCTACCGCTGCATCGACGTGCGCAACCCGTCGAATCCGACCGAGGTCGGCCGCTGGTGGTATCCGGGTACCCGCGCGGGAGACGACACCCCGCCCCCGCCGCGCCACCCGGACATCGATTCCGGCTTCCGCGCGCATAACACGAATGTGTATCCCGAGCGCCCCGACCGCATGTATCTGGGCTATCTCGACGGCGGCACCTTCATCATGGATATCTCCGACAAATCGGAGCCCAAGGTCATCGGCGAGTGGAACCCCCATCCTCCCTATCCGGGCTTTGCGCACACGGTGCTGCCGCTGTTCAGCAAAGACATCCTGATCGTCACCGACGAATCGGTCATGGACGACGCCATGGACTGGCCGAAGCTCATGTGGGTCGTCGATGCGCGCAAGGAGGACAACCTGGTCCCCATCGGCACGCTGCCGATGCCGCCGCTCGATGACTTCCGCAATCGCGGCGGCCGGTTCGGCGCGCACAATCTGCACGAGAACCGTCCGGGCCCGTCCTTCCAGTCGGACGACCTGATCTTCGGGACCTTCTTCAACGGCGGCGTGCGGGTGTTCGACCTGAAGGACCCGCTGCAGCCGAAGGAGGTGGCGCACTTCGTGCCGCCGAAACCGGACAACTCACCGGTCGCGACGGCCCAGATCAACGACGTCTATGTGGACGAGAACCGGATCGTCTACTGCGTCGATCGCCACGCGGGCGGTCTCTACTGCCTGTCGCTCGACATCTAGCCGATGAGACCGGCCAGCGGCCGCCGCACGAAGGGGTGGTGTGGGGCCGCGACGCCGGCGAGATAATCCAGCAGGCGTTCATTGGGCGCAGATTCGGAGGTCACGACCAGAGGGCCGTCGGCGAGCCAGAACAGGATGTTTGCCGCGAGCGTCTCTCCGTCGCGATCGAGGCGGGCACGGATCAGCGGCCGCGGGGCGGCATAGCACCAGACCCGGTGGGCGTTCGCGGGCTCGACCAGACCCGCGGGCACGGCAAGCTCCGCCCGCGCCGCATCCGCCCGGGCGATCACCGCGTCGAAGTAACCCTCGAGCCAGCGACGGTCGGCGATATCGAACACTGGGAGTAGGCTCATATGGAGCTGGCGCAGGAAAGCCATGCAATCGTCCGGTGCGGCCACGGCCTCCGGTGAGGGCTGCTTGAACAGCGGGTAGTTGCCATCCGCGAAACGCAGAATCCGGCCTGGCGTGACCCGAATCTCGTGGCGGCCGGCATGGGTGATGGTGATCGGCTGATTCATCGCGGTGCGAACAAAGCGCTTTTTTCACGCCCGCACAAACCTGAAAATGCCGGGGCACGCAACAAGCCGCCACGGCGGGCACAAACAGGGGATCCACGAACATGCGCACGCTGACCGTCAACGTCTTCCCGGGGGCCATCAACGCGCCCCTGTGGGCCGGCCTCAAGCAGGGCTTCTTCGCGAGCCGGAATCTCGACCTCGAGATCGTCTTCACGCCCAACTCGATCGAGCAGCTGAAGGGCATCGCCGCGGGCAGGTTCGACATCATCCTGACAGCGATCGACAACATCGTCGCCTACAAGGAGGGCCAGGGCGAGGTGCCGGCCGAGGGGGACACGGATCTATTCGCCTTCATGGGATCCGACGACGCCTTCCTGCGCTTCGTCGTCCAGGAGGACATAAAGTCCTTCGCCGACCTGCCGGGCAAGATCCTCACCGCCGACGCACTCACCACCGGCTTCGCCTTTGTGCTGCGCCGGATGCTGGCACTCAACGGCGTCGACGAGAACGATATTGAGTGGATGTCCACCGGCGGCGTTCTGCAGCGCTGGCAGGCGATGATGGAACACCCCGAGCAGAAGGGAACGCTGCAGGTAACCCCGTTCGAGATCATGGGCGCATCCAAGGGCCACCATGTTCTGGCGCGCGCGGCCGACGTGCTGGATTCCTACCAGGGCATCGTCGGCGGCGCCCGGGTCGCGTGGGCACGGGAAAACGCGGACGATCTCGCGGGCTTCATCGCCGGCTGGCTGGAGGCGGTAAACTGGCTCTACGACCCCGCCAACCGCGAGGCGGCGCTGGACATCATCGGCGAGCACATGACCCAGATGCCCCGCGCGGTCGCCGCCGGGGCCTGCGACGTGTTCTTCGACGCGGAGACGGGCATGCGCCGGGACGGCAGCTTCGACATGCCCGGCATTGCCACGGTGCTCGACCTACGCCGCGAGTTCGGCCCGGCGCCCGGCGACCTGCACGAGCCCGAGCACTACATCGACACGACGTATCTGGAGGCGGCGCGGAAACGCTAGGGCGGTCGTCAGACCAGCAGCAGAAGCCCGCCGATTACGGCGATGTTCGAGAACATGAACGACAGGTGCAGGTGACGGCGCAGTGGATCCTCGACGGCCCAGAACCGATGGAAGATCGCGCTCGCCAGCACCGTGAAGACGATCAGCAGCACCGCGCCAACATCGGCGCGCCAGTCGAGCGCGACCATCGCACCGCCGACGCCCTGCAGCGCGAAACCGGCCCACAGGATCGCCCGCGGCAGCGGGATGCCCATCGCCGCCATTCGGTCCACATGCTGCTGTACCTTGGTTGTGGCGTTGATCGCCAGCGTGCCGAGGAACAGCGTGGCAATCATGAGCTGTCCAGCCACCTCCAGCAGCGTTTGATCGGCGTAGAACATCGCGTTCACCGGAGATCGGTCGTCGGCTCGAGGCCGAGCGCGACCCGCCCGTAAGTGGTGGCGGCAACATCCCAGTTCAGCGCGAAGCGCCCACTCATGGCGTGCATGTCTCGGAATTTATGCTGCAATGCGTTGTCGAGGAAGATTCCCTGGCCCCCCCGCGTCGTGAATAACCGGTCGACCACGGCCCGGCACTCGCGCACGAGGTAGGCCTGGTCCCGGCGGTTGCGCACCCGCTCGGGATCGCCGAGTTCGCGCCCAGCATGCATCGCCGCCATCGCCTGGCGCGTATCGCGTTCCATCATGAGTCGCGCGGCATCGACCTGCGCCGCCGCCTTGAGCTCCGCGATCGTCTCGTACAGCAGGCGGCGTAATTCTTCCGTCGCGGCGGCGCTCGCGTCGAGCGTCGGCTCCCGCGCGGCGGCGCGGCCCTTCAGTTCCGTTGCGGCCGCATCGGCCACAGGGTGCGTGTCCGGCATGGAATCCCCGTTTGCAGAAGGCCCAGTGAAAGCGGCGGCGCGCGCCCGGTCAAGCGGATTGGTGCCCCGAGCCGGTTGCTCTAGACTTGTGCTCAGACAAAGGAGGGGGCGGAACATGAACGGCACGGCCGGTCAAACCGAGACACACGAGGATGTCGTCGCGCGGGCGCGCTACTACAGCCCGGCGAATATCTTCAATGTCGAGCGGCCCGAGATCCCGCGGATGGCCTTCATCGCCGAGCGCGACCGGGCCATGGCGCCCGATGCGCCCACCGGCTGGATTCCGCTCGATATTAGCCGGCAGATCGGCCTCGACGAGCCTGCCACAACACCGCTGATGCTCGCCCGCTATGCCCGCATCGCGCCGGGGGAGACGCTCGCGGCGTCGTTTCGTGCGAGCGGCGAGTTCTACTACGTGATTACCGGCGACGGTCGGGCAGACAAGGCGGGAGAGCGTTTCAACTGGGAGGCCGGTGACGTGTTCTCCCTGCCCGGGGGCGGCGAGACCCAGCTCGACGGAGGGGCCGGCGGCGCGGTTCTGCTGCAGGTGACCAACGAGCCCGAGCTTGCCTTTCACGGCGTCGAGCCCCCGGCGCCGGAGAACGCACCCACCCGTGCCGTACGCTACCCCATGGCCGACAGTCTCGCCGAGATGGCCCGGGTGCGCGACGAACAGGACTCGGACCCCGGTCGTTCGGGCCGGGCTCTACACCTGACCAGCGAGCGCGGCGGAAAGGCCGACGCGGCCCACCCGTCGATCAAGCTGGCCATGAACGCGCTCGATCCCCACAGCGTCCAGCGCTCGCACCGCCACAACTCCGTCGCGCTCACCCTGCCGATCGAGGCCGAGAATGTGTACTCGATGATCGAGGGCGAACGCCTCGACTGGCACCCCTACGC
>JAYPRP010000014.1:0-36504 GCA_038132575.1 Rhodospirillaceae bacterium | reverse complement strand
CTGATCGGTACCGCTATCTTTCATCATCTATCCAAAGACTGAACCGGCACCCGGATATCCGAAATCGGACATATGGCGCCACCCATTACGATCTTTTCCGCCTGCGTTCATGTCGCATCAAGCTTTGAATCGCTTCGCAGCGACACAACGTATACGGGACCGAACCAGAACTATTTGAGCGGCTAGGATATCATTCTGCCGCTCGCGGCGGACCGTGGAATGCCGAACATGCTGCTCGTGTTCGTCGAGCACCATTCCAGGTAACAGACTCACCTTCTCCGCCGCACTCAGGCTGCCGGTCGGTCGCCCGTGCGTTTCAGGATGTAGATACCGCTCGCCGCGATGACCCCGGCGCCGACGATGGTCCAAACATCCGGGAAATCTCTAAACAGCGCGATGCCCATCAGGCTCGCCCAGATGAGTTCGGTATAGGCAAACGGCGCAACGAGCGGAGCCTCGGCCCGTTGGTAGGCCATGATAATCGCCCAATGGCCGAGGCCGCCGAGCAGGCCGACCACCACGAGCAGAAGCCATTGTTCGCCAGTTGGCGGCTGCCAGAAGAACGGAAGGATCAAGCTCATACACACGCCGCCTACGATGGCCGTGTAGAAGACGGTGTTGATCGGGTCCGTCCGGTGGCTGATCACCCGCGTGATGATCTGGTACAGCGCATAGAACACGGTCACGCTGATCGGCAGCAGCGCGGCGGGCTGGAAGAGCCCGCCTCCGGGCCGGACGATAACCAGCATGCCTGCGAAGCCAATTACCACCGCGATCCAGCGCCGGAGACCGACCCGTTCGTTGAGTAGCGGAACCGACAGAGCGGTGATCAGCAGCGGCGCGATGAAGGTGATGGCGACAGCGTCGGCCAGCGGCATGAAGCCAACCGCGGTAAACATGCAGGCCGTTGCGAGCAGCACGAGGACCGAGCGGACCAGCTGCAGTCCCTTGTCCGACCCGGATAGGAGCATCGGGATGCGGCGGGGAAACAGCAGCAGAACTAGGATCGTATGGAAAAAGTACCGCCCCCAGATGATCACCATCAGCGGCAGTTCTTGAACCCGCAACTCCTTCACCAAGCCGTTCATCGTCGCGAAGCAGGCCACCGCAAAACACATCATCAGGACGCCGCGCAACGGCGCATCCGCGGGACGTTCGGTCACGTGCGACATTTGTTTCTCTGCGATGATCCGGGCTGGACATGGACGCGCCCCGTCAAATTAGCCCAAGCTGGGCAAAGCACAACCCGGTCCGACAGATGGAGATCGACATGAGCAAGGACTACCAGGCCATTTCCGACGCACAGGATGCCCGGGCGACGGAGCTTTTCCGCGCCGCGCCGGATATCATGCGGGGACACCGCACAGTGACGCAGGCGGCCCAGTCGCCGGTGGCCCTCGACGTAAAGACCACAGAAATGATGGCGCTGGCGATCGCCATCACCCAGCGTTGCGAGGGCTGCGTCATCTATCACGCGAAACAGGCCGCTTCGCACGGCGCAACGCGCGAGGAGATCTGCGATGTGATTGCCGTCGCCATCGAGATGGGCGGCGGCCCCGCGACCGTTTACGGCGCGGATGCGCTAGGCGCGTTCGATACGTTCAGCAAATAGCCCGGCTTATTGGCGCCGTTTGTCGCGACTCAACGCGCGTTGATACTCATTACAAATGTACTCGGCCTTCCAGAAATCCAGGTTGCCCGCGCTGGCCGTAGCGGCGGCATTTTTGTTGGCAGCTTGTGCTCAGGGTACGAAATTACAGATGAACCAGCCGAGTGCAGGTAAGGTAGATTCTGTCGTCGAGCAGAATTTAGCGCTGCTCACCGACATTCCCATTCCGCCGGACTCCAGCCTCGACACCGACCGCTCGCTCATTCTCGGCGATCTCGACCGTTGGACGGGTCGTATTGTTTTGAATGTTGGCCTTGATGCTATACAGACTTTCTCGCTCTACCAGTCCCAGATGCCCAACTTCGGCTGGGAGTCGATCATGAGTGTGCAGGCCGATATCAGCGTTCTGTCCTTCTCCCGGGGCGAGCGCGCGGCCACCGTCCAGATCGAGAGCCGGACCCTCGGAGGCAGCACGACCACGATCACAGTCGCGCCGCGCCAGTCCGGTGTTGGGGCGCCCGACGGCAACGCCCCGGTCCAGGTCACGCCGGCGCGCTAGTTCCCGGCAAGCGTGCTGAGACGCCGCGTCGCCCAGGTCGATACCAGAACCGCGATGGAGAAGACAATCGCGCCGATCTGGATATCTGCGCTGGACAGAAGCCGACCGTCGGCGACAAGCACGATCAGCGCGATGATGAACACATCGAGCATCGACCATTTCGAGAAGATCGCGAGCCAGCCGAGTATCTGGCGCGCATAGGCACTCGTCGCGTCGAGGAAGAACCAGAGTGCGATACCCGTCACGATCTTCACGACGGGAAAGGCCACCGAAAAAAGAAACGTGATGACGAAGAGAAACCAGTCGCCTTGTTCCAGGAACGCCAGGACACTCTGCACCAGCGAATAATCCTGCGAAATGAAGAGCGAGCGAACCGTGATCGCCGGAAGCGACAACCCCGCGATCAATCCGGCAAGCGACGCAACGAGTATCAGCCCGAGCGACCTCTCAAATCCTGTGGCGCGCCTGGAAAGCGGCCCCGGCTGCGTCGAACGCATCTGAACGCCTATCCTTTGAAAACCGCCGAACGGCAGGTTTGCCCATACGGCTCGGGCAACGGCAGTATAACCGTCTTTGGTCCGCATAGATTGCCGACCCGCAATCGTCAACAGGAAGGCCCGCGTCATGGCACAGCACAGGAACCGCCACGTCATACTCAGCGAACGTGCCACCGGGCTTCCGACGCCCGAGCTCTTCACCGTTGCAGAGGATGACGCCCCCGTCCCCGGCGACGGTGAGGTCCTGCTCAACAACATCTACGTTACGGCCGACCCGGGCATGAAGGGCTGGATCAGCAAGGCTCGGAACTATGCGAGCGTCGAGACCGGCACCACGATGCACTCCTTCAGCGTCGGCGTGGTCGTCGAATCCAACCATCCGGATGTCGCGGAAGGTGACGTGGTCGCAGCCAACACGGGCTGGGCGGAGTATGCCGTCGCCAACCCGCAGCGCCCGACCTTTCGGAAGGTCGATCCGGAGGCGGCACCGCTCTCGACGGCGCTCGGGATCCTCGGCATCAACGGCTTCACCGCCTATTTCGGGCTTCTCGCGGTCGGCGAGCCGAAGCCGGGCGACACCGTCCTGGTCTCGACCGCTGCGGGTGCGGTCGGCAGCGCCGTCGGCCAGATCGCGAAGATCAAGGGGTGCCGCACGGTCGGGATCGCCGGCGGTGCGGAAAAAACGGCGTTGTGCACGGATGTCTTCGGCTTCGACGCCGCAATCGACTACAAGACCACGGACGACCTGGAAGCCGCGATCCGAGACGCCTGCCCGGACGGGATCGATGTCTACTACGACAATGTCGGCGGCGAGACCCTCGACATCGTTCTCGGCCAGGTCAACCTGCACGGCCGCGTCGTGATCTGCGGCACGGCGGCGACAGATGCCTGGATACCGCAGCCGTCGGGATTGCGGCCCGAGCGCAACCTGCTGGTGAACCGCATCCGCATGGAAGGTTTCCTCACATTCGACTTCGCGGATCGGTACGACGAGGCGCACAAGGAGCTGAGCGAATGGGTGCGGGACGGCAGGATCCAGTACCGGGAGGACATCGTCGACGGGCTCGAGCGTGCGCCGGCGGCGCTGGCGGGCCTCTACGAGGGCCGTAACATGGGACGGCAACTCATCCGCGTGCGCCCGGATCCCTTCCTCTAGTCGTTGCGCGCAACCGGGCGTCGCGGCGCCAGTGCTTTTTCCTCGGCCCGGATGCGAATCGCCAATACGATCGCGTTTGCCAGCCCGAAGATGATCGCCAGCTCCCAGGCTCCGGCAATCAGCGGCACGACGATGATCTCGGCCTCGACGATCAGGTAGTTCGGGTGGCGAACGAACCGGAAGGGTCCCCGCCGGACGAGCGGCATGTCGGGAACCGTGATGATCCGGGTTGTCCAGTATCGACCGAGGGTCGTCAGCACCCAGACCCGGCTCAGCTGCAACACGATGAACACGGCGAGCAGGATCGGGTCGATGAAGTTGTCGGGCGCCACGAAAACGACCAGGCAGGCGAACCAGGCGCCATGCAGCCCAACGATCAGTGGATAATGAGCCGCACCGTGTTCGACCGCACCCTCAGCGAGCAGCCGCCGCGTGTTGATCCGTGCGATCGCCAGTTCGACCAGCCGCTGGATCGCGATGAGCGCGATCAGGAGATACCAGACGCTCACGCCGCCTCCAACAATGCAAAGGAGGCCGTAAAGCCCGGCCCCATGGCCGTCATCAGCCAGTGTCCAGCAGCCCCTTCCCGCATGGTCTCTGCCAGTACGAACATCGCAGTCGCCGCAGACATGTTGCCGTGCCGCCGCAGGACGTCGCGCGCCGCAGAAAGCCCGCCCGGCGGCAGTTCATAAACCTCTTCCAGAGCATCGAGCACCTTTGCGCCTCCGGGATGGCAGGCATGACGGGCGATACCTGCCGGGGTCAGCCCATTGTGCGCAAGGAACCGCGTCGCCGGGTCGTACAGACGCGTACGTACAAGGTGGGGGATGTCGCGAGAGAACAGGACGCCGAGCCCGTCGTCGGTAATCTCCCATCCCATGACATCCAGGGAATCCTCCCAGGTATGTTCGCCCCAGTCGGCAACCTTCACGCCTTGTAATCCGCACCCGAGGATCGCACCGGCTGCGCCGTCGCCGAAGAGCGCCGTCGCAATGATGTTGCTCTTGGAGGTGTCGTTGACCCGAAACGTTAGGCCGCAGAGTTCGACCACGAGATAGAGAACACGGGCGTCGGGCCGGCTCATCGCGATCTGCGCAGCACGAGCGAGCCCGCTGACGCCTCCGGCGCAACCGAGTCCGAATATCGGCAGTCGTTGCACGTCGCGTCGGAACGGCAGACGTTCGAGCAGGAGCGCATCGAGGCTCGGCGTGGCGACCCCCGTCGTCGATACCACAACCAGCGCATCGATTGCCGACGCCGCGAGCCCGCTCTGGCGGAATAGGTCCTCGCAAACCCTGGCGAGGAGCGCGACCGCGTTCTTGATATAGAGTTCGTTGCGCTCGGAAAACGGATGTTCACTGCCATACCAATCGATCGGTACGCAGGAGTGTCGCGTGTCGATAGCCGCGTTCCGGTAGGCGTCGGTGTACCGCTCGAAGCTCGGAACATCCGGCGCAAAAATTTCGCGGGCGCGGGCAATCACCTCGGTCTGTTCGAGCACATGTTCCGGCACCGCGGTCGCGACGGCGGTAATGCGGGCGCGGTCCGTCATTTCGGGTTTCGCGGAAGGGCACCGGTCCGTTCACGCAGCCCGAGGTAGGTCGCGCTCGCGAAGATCATGAACCCGCCGATCCAGGTGAAGACATCGGGCAGCTCGCTGAAGATCAGAAAGCCGAGCGCCGCCGCCCAGATCAGCTTGAAGAAGTCCATCGGCATCACCACCGCGGCCTCCCCTACCCGCAGCGCCTGGGTCAGCGTGAGATGCGCCACGGTCCCCATTGTTCCCATCAACAACAGGACACCGAGCTCCTCGACCGTCGGCCATGTCCACACGAACAGAGCCGGAATGAGGGCAAGCGGAGACATGAACAGAACCATGTAGGTGACGATCGTCGGCGTGCTGTCGCGTTTGCCGAGCGACTTGATCACGATCAGGATCAGGCCCCAAATGCCCGATGAGAGCAGGATGATGATCGACCCCGTATCCACCTCGACGATGCCAGGCCGGATGATGACGAGAGTGCCGGCGAACCCGAACAGTATCGCCGCCCAGCGCTGCCAACGAAACACCTCGCGCAACACAAGGACCGCAAGCACTGCGGCAAAAAGCGGCGCTGTAAACGCCAGCGCGTTCGCCGTCGCGAGCGGCGTCATGGTCAGGCCGGTGAAGAACATCATCATCGCGACCACATGGCCGAACGACCGGATGCCGTGGACCTTGATCTGGTCGGTGCGCAGGATGCCGAAGCCGTACTTCCAGAGTAGCACCGCGACGACCGGCGCACCGAAAAAGGTACGGAAGAACCCGATTTCGAAGGGATGCATACCGCCGTCCGCAAGGTAACGGATCATCGTGTGCATGGTCACGATCAGGACGGCCGTGGTCAGCATCCAGATCATGCCCTGCAGATTGCCGGTCAGCCAGGCCGAGCCTACACCCTTATCTCCGGACACACGAGAACTCCGGCAATTGGCGTCGGTTGTACGCCCGCGGCGAATGCCGCAATATGCCTGCAACGGTTACGGGTAACTTGAGAAGACAACACCGATGATCACGGCCCTTGTCCAGTTCAAAGTGAAAGACGGCACCACGCGCGACGAGGTATTCACCAACATGACAAACGTGGCACCCAAGTTCGAGGGCATGCCCGGGCTGATCCGCAAGAATTTCGTGTTCGATAGTGAGCGGGGCATCGGTGGCGGCGTCTATACCTGGGAGACCCGCGAGGCGGCCGAGAAGGTCTATGCCGAGGGCGGCCCGTGGCGCGAGGCCATTCGTAACCTCTACGGCGTCGATCCCGACATCACCATCTTTGAGACCCCGGTGATCGTCGACAACGAACTCGGGACAATCAAGTCGGCCGCCTGACCGCACCGACGTAAAGGAATGTTTACCATGGGTGAAGTGAAGAAGGCGGTCCAGTTCTCCGAGACCGGCAACCCCCCCGATGTCGTCGAGCTAATCGACCTCGAAACCGCTGGCGTCGGCCCTGACGAAGCCTTGATCGATGTCGAGGCGGCGGCAATCAACCCGTCCCACCTACTCACGCTCTCGGGCGGCTACGGCGTCCAGCCGGAACTGCCCGCGATCCCCGGGGCCGAGGGAGCGGGCATCGTTCGCGCGGTCGGCGCCCATGTCATCAATGTGAAGCCCGGCGACCGAGTGATGATCCCGCCCTACTCGGGAACCTGGCGCCAGCAGGTTGTGGTGAAGGCGGACGCCATTGTCGTCCGCCTGCCCGCCGATGGTGACCCAATCCAGATGGCCATGCTCATGGCCAATCCCCCCACGGCATGGCTGCTGCTGAAGACCGTTGTCGATCTCGAACCCGGCGACTGGGTGATCCAGAACGCCGCAAACTCCGCTGTCGGCCAGTATGTGATGCAGCTCGCCGGCATCTACGGGCTCAGAACCGTCAACGTAGTGCGGCGCGACGGGCTCGACGATTTCATCGCCGCCGCCGGTGGCAACGTCTGCGCCGTTGACGGCCCCAACCTCGGTGAGAGGGTGAAAGCCGCAACGGATGGGGCATCGATCAAGCTTGCGATCGATGCGGTCGCAGGCGATTCGACCCAGCACCTTGCCGATTGCCTCGCCGACGGCGGCACCATCGCCAATTACGGCTTGCTGTCGAAACAGCCCTGCCAGCTCTGGCCCGACGACATCATCTTCCGCGAGATCACGCTCACCGGCGTCTGGCTCACCCTGTGGCTGCGCAGATACTCGACCCTCGAGGAACGACAAGCGGTCTATGACGAGCTCGTTGGCTACATCGCGGAAGGCCGTATGCGTGCAGAGATTGAGGCGACCTACCCGCTCGAACGAATCAAGGACGCAGTCACTCACGCCATGCAGGGTGGGCGCAACGGCAAGGTCGTCCTCACGCCGAATGCCTGATGCGCCAGCGGGCGTTTCTCACTGCGACTGCGGTGTTCACCCCCCTCCCCTCGTGACGTTGCCTAACCCCTCCGGCGCGGACGCATGATTACTCGCCACCGGAGAGTTACGCGACGGCGATTCTGTGCATCGCCGATCTGAAGATCTTCGCATCACGCAGGCGGATAACGGCGCGCGCCTGGTCGAGATGCGCAACATGGAGATCGTCCCGGGATACAACCTGCTGGTCTATCTGGTCGCGGAATCCGATCCACTGTATCCCGCGGACGGAACAGCGGGATTCGTCTCGCTGGGCAAGCTCAAGAGCCTCGCAGGCGACCATGATTGTACGATTCTGGAGGACGTTAACCTCGATGACTGGGGCAGCGTCGTCTGGTGCGACACCATCAAGACCGCGTTTGCCGTCGCCACCATCGATCGGTCGTTAGAAAACCGTCATGCGCGGACTTGATCTGCGCATCTGATGGCTTTTGAAAAGATACCCGGGTCAAGCCCGGGTGTGACGGTTATGGCTGCTCTTTCGCGGCGATCGCCCGGTCGATGGGTGCCACAGCCCGGTTGAAGCGCCCGGCAAGCCAGCCGAGCGGGCGTGACCAGTCCATCTTCGTGAACAACAGCAGGAACGGCAGCAGCGTCACCGCGGCGAGAACGAGCCGGGTGCTGCCCTCGATTCCCATAAGCGCAGGCCACCAAAGGCCAAGTTGAAGCGCCGCGTAGATACTGAGCCCCACGAACGCGGCCGCACACAGGACGAAACCGGCCATGACGATGGCCCGCAGCCCCCGGAGCAGCATCAAACGCATGTTCCGCTAGAAGTTCTCAACCCAGGGACGCACCTCGATCTCCCAGGACCAGGCGCTGCGGTGCTGGCGATACATGTGCATGTAGGTCTCGGCGATCGCATCGGGGTCGAGCATGCCGTCCTCGCCGCGCGCAGCCGCCCGATCGTCGCCGGATTTCTTGACGATCCCGCCGTCGATCACGAAGTGGCCGATATGGATATTCTGGGGGTGCAACTCCCGCGCGAGCGCCTGGGCGAGGCCGCGCAGGCCGAACTTGCCCATCGCGAAGACCGAGGAGTTCGGATACCCCTTCACACCGGCCGACGCGCCGGTGAAGAAGATCGCACCGCTACCGCGTTCGACCATCAGCTGTGCCGCCTTCTGAGCGACGACGAATCCGCCATAGGCCGTGATAAGGACCGCATCCTTCACCGCGTCCCGGTCGAGATCGGTGATCGGTCCACGAACCCGCGCGCTCGGGTTGTAGACGACAAGGTTCGGCACGCCCTGGGCACCGGTCACCGCGTCAAAGAGCGCATCGACCGACGCCCCATCGGCGACGTCGCAGGGGTAGGCGGTCGCGCCGGTCTCCTCGCACAGGTCTGCAAGCTTGCCGGGATTCCGCGCGGCCAGCGCGACATCCATGCCCTGAGATGCGCAAATACGCGCCAGCGAGGCACTCAGCCCTTCGCCCGCGCCCACGATCAGGGCCAGTTCCTTGTCCGCCATCTTCCTCTCCCCAAGTTCCGACCCCGACCGGGATCATCGGTTCACCGTCATGAATATGGTCGGGTATTCCGCGAATTCACGCCTGCGTCACGAAATATTCGTACAACACGGCTTGCGTCACGCTCGCTGCACCGCCAGATTCTCACTGCTATGTCCGATACCACAGTTTCCCCCGGATTTCTCGGTCGCACCCGCGGCCTGCTGCGGCGCGCCCTGCGCGACGTCGTTGACGGTGCCACCAGCCTGCGAGGACGCACGGGACTGACGGTGAAACCGGATCTCCCGGACGACGACCTCGCCCGCCTGCAGCAGCAGATCGATGCCAGCCTGTCCGGCCGCGGCGGCGAGGCCTCGGCCCGCACGAACGCCGCCGATCTTGGCCATTGTTACCTTGAACTGAGCGAGACTGGCCGCCTGCGGTTCTTCTCCCTGCTGAACGAGGAATACGGGATCGAACCGTCCCACCTGAACGACACGATCGATGCCGTCCGGGCGGCGACTGACGACCCGAAGGCCTATGCGCTCTCGCTGGCGGAACTACGTAACGAGCTCGTCTCGCCGCGCATGAAGTTATTGCGCCAGTTCAATGGCTTGGAGCGTGGCGTGAAGTTCCTGGTGGATATGCGCGCCGACCTGCGTGGGTTCGTTCGCGAGCATCCGGAACTCGCTTCGCTCGACGCCGAGCTCAAGTATCTCCTTTCGGGCTGGTTCGACGCAGGGTTCCTGGAGTTGCGCCGGATCACCTGGAGCGCGCCGGCCGACCTGCTGGAAAAGCTGATCGCCTACGAAGCCGTTCACGAGATCCAGTCCTGGACCGATCTCAAGAACCGGCTTGAGTCCGACCGGCGGTTTTACGCCTTCTTCCATCCCTCGATGCACGACGAGCCGCTGATCTTCGTCGAGGTGGCGCTGGTCAATGGGATCGCCGGCAACGTCCAGACCCTGCTTGACGAAACGGCACCGATTGCAGACCCGGAAGCGGCCGACACCGCCATCTTCTACTCTATCTCGAACGCCCAGCCGGGCCTGTCCGGCGTCAGTTTCGGCGATTTCCTGATCAAGCAGGTGGTCGATCACCTCTCCCACGAACTACCGAACATCAAGACCTTCTCGACCCTGTCGCCAATCCCCGGATTCCGGCGCTGGCTCGACCGGCGGCTCGCCGACGGCGCGGAGCTCCTGAACCACGAACAGGAGGACGCTCTCGAAGTGGTCGCGGGCGACCGGCCGGAGGGCACGCAGGCCCTGCCATGGCTGCTCGACCAGCCCCACTGGCACCAGGACGAGGAGATCGCATCCGCCCTACAGCCGATCCTGATGCATCTCGTGGCGGGTTACCTGCTCTATCAGCGCCGGGAATCGACCGGTACAGCGCTCGATTCCGTAGCCCACTTCCACCTGTCGAACGGCGCCATGGTCGAACGCATCAACTGGCTCGCCGACACGTCTGCCCGCGGCCTGCAGCAGTCCGCGGGCATGATGGTCAACTATCTCTACGACAAGGCGCGGATCGAGACGAACCACGAGGCCTATGTCTCCGGCAGCGAGATCCCGGCATCGAGCGGTGTCCGCAACCTCCTCTAGCCCGGAGTAATCCCCCATGATCGAGGAAACCCTGGACATCGCAACCCAGGACGGCGCGATGGAGACCTTCATCGTCCGGCCCGAGCGCGGAGATCCCTGCCCGCCGGTCCTGTTCCTGATGGACGCGCCGGGCATCCGCGAAGAACTCCATGACATGGCCCGCCGGCTCGCCACGACCGGCTTCTGCGTGCTGCTGCCCAACCTGTATTACCGCGCCGGGCGCGACACGACCCATTACGGGCCGGATGTCCTGGTCAAGGAATCCGAGGCGTGGACCCGCATGCGCGCGATCCGCACGAAGATGACAATCCCGCCGGTGATGGACGACATCGCGGCGATGTACGCCTTCCTCGACGACCACCCTGTGATGGCCCGCCCCGGGAGCGTCGGGGTCCACGGCTACTGCATGAGCGGCCCCTATGCGCTCGCCGCCGCCGCCCGCTACCCCGAACGGATCACTGCCGCGGCATCCTTCTACGGCACCTGGCTGGTGAACGACGCCGAGGAGAGCCCGCATCTCAACCTCGCGAAGATCAAGGGCGAGGCCTACATCGCCTGCGCCGAGATCGACGACCTGGCGCCGCTGCCCATGGTCGAGGAACTGCAGGAACTGTTCGATGCGGCGGGCACGAAGGGCGAGATCGAGATCTACCCGGATGTCCATCACGGCTTCGGCTTCCCGGAGCGAGAAATCTACGACAAGCCCGCCGCCGAACGGCACTGGGAGCGGCTGATCGCGCTCTACCAGCGGAACCTTTAATTCCTCATCTTGAGCTTGTCGAAAGATGAGGAGTCGGCCGCGTGCTTTGACGGGCTCAGCATGGGGCCTTTACCACCCCGCCATGCTCGGACTTGATCCGGGCATCTCTTCGCAGACCGAGGTGAGATACGCGGGTCGAGCCCGCGTATGACGCTGCGGTTGAGGCGGTCTAAACCGGCCGGTCGCCCTTGATCGTCACCCGGTGGCCCTTGCGCTCGGCGGGCCAGTAGTCCCACAGCGCCCGGTGCATGACGCAGCGGTTGTCCCAGAACGCCATGTCGTTCTCCTCCCAGCGATAACGGATCTGGAAGTCGATCTTCTCGGCGTGATCCAGCAGGAAATCGAGGATTGCCTCGCTCTCGTCCGGCTCCAGCCCGACGATGCCGGTGGTGAAGCCGCGGTTGACGTAGAGCGCCTTCCGTCCCGTCTCCGGGTGGGTGCGCGCGATCGGGTGCACCGCCGAGGGATACTCCTTGCCCGTGTCGTCGATCCCGAAATTCGCGTAGCGACCGCGGTAGATGTGCTCGCCGGCGTGGGTCGCCTGCATCCCGTCGAGCATCGCCTTCAGCGGGTCGGACAGCGTCTCCCACGCCGCGTAGCTGTCGGCGAACATGGTGTCGCCGCCGCTCTCGGGCAGGATGTGGAGCTGCAGCATGGTGCCCAGCGGGGGCAGCTCGTCGCACGACACATCCGAGTGCCAGTATTCCCCGTTGGCCATCTTCGAGCCGGCATGGGCGTGGATTTCCATGATCGCCGGGAAGCCGTCCTTGCCGGGGTTTCCCGGGTGATAGTGGAGCTCGCCGAACATCTCGCCGATGGCGATCTGGACCTCGGGCGCGATCGGCGACTGCTCCTTGAAGAACAGCACCTGGTGGTCGAGATGGGCCTGGAACACCTCGTCGAACTGGTCCGCCGTCAGCCCGTCCACCAGGTCGATGCCGCGCACCTCGGCGCCCAGGTTCGGCGCGAAGGGCCGCACCTCGATGTGCCGGTAGTTCCGCCGGACCTGCACCCGCTCGCGCTTGGTATCCACGTTGCCCTCGGGCCGGGTGCCCGGACTTTTCGCATAAACATTCGCCATGGATCGAAGCCTACGTTTCCTCGGGTTGGCGCTCAACCCCGCGTGTTTCAACCATGCAGCGCGCGCCATATCTTCTCCGGCGTTGCCGGCATGTCGAAATTGACGGTACGTCCCTGCGCCGCAAGCACATCCGCGATGGCGTTCATCAGGGCCGGCAGCGCGCCCGTGATGCCCGCCTCGCCGACGCCCTTGGCACCCAGCGGGTTCGCCGGCGACGGCACCTCGTGGAAATCGACGTCGAAGGACGGCACATCCGTTGCCCGCGGCATGGTGTAGTCCATGAACGAACCGGTCAGAAGCTGGCCGGTCGCGCGGTCATAGACGATCTCCTCGAGCATCGCCTGGCCGATCCCCTGCGCGACCCCGCCATGGACCTGGCCGTGGACGATCGGCGGATTGATGACCCGCCCGCAATCGTCCACCGCGGCGTAACGCGCGATCGTCGTCACGCCCGTCTCCGGATCGATCTCGATCTCGCAGACATGGCAGCCATTGGGGAAATACTGGTCCGGCGCCTGGAACTCCTCGGCGCTGTCGAGGCTGTCCGGAACCCCCTCGACCGCTAGTGTGCGGACCTGCGCGGCGAGATCGAGGAGCGCGATCTCCCGGTCCGTGCCAGCGACCCGGAACCGGCCGTCCGCGAACTCGATATCGGCGGTCGCGGCCTCAAGCAGATGGGCGGCGGCGGCCCTGCCCTTCTCGATCACCGCATCGCAGGTGAGAACGATCGCCGATCCGGCCATGGTCATGGACCGGGATGCGATGGTCGCGATCCCGAGCGGCGCCGTCGCGCTGTCGCCCTGGCGCAGGCGCACCTTGTCGAAGGGCAGATCGAGCCGGTCGGCGATCACCTGGACGAAGCTCGTCTCGTGCCCCTGGCCCTGGCTCTGGGTCGCGACGACCAGGTCCACGCCGCCATCCTCGGTAAACTCGATCCGCGCACCTTCCTGGGGGAAGCCACCGATGCATTCGAGATAGGTCGCGATGCCCCGTCCGCGCAGCAGGCCCCGGGCCGCGCTCTCCGCCTGCCGGGCGGCGTATCCCTCCCAGTCGGCGAGCGCGAGGGTCTTGTCCATGACGGCCTCGAACTCGCCTGAATCGTAGGTCCGCCCCACCGGCGTCTCGTAGGGCATCGCCTCCGGCGGGATCATATTCAGGCGGCGCAGCGCCAGAGGATCATGGCCGGTCTCGCGCGCCGCCTCGTCCACCAGCCGTTCGACCACATAGGCCGCCTGCTCGCGGCCCGCGCCCCGGTACGGCCCGACCGAGCTGGTGTGGGTCAGCACGAGACGTATGTCGATATCGACGATCGGCGTCCGGTACACGAGCGGCAGACCGTTGGGCGTGTTGCGCAGCGGCATTCCGGTCCCATTGCAGGCGTAGTAGGCACCCATGTTGTCGTCGATCGCGACGCGCAGCGCGGTGAAGTTGCCCCCGGCGTCGAGCGCGAGCGCGGCGTCGATGCGCGCGTCGCGGGCATGGGAATCGCCCAGGAAATGCTCGCCGCGCGTGCCAGTCCATTTCACAGGACGACCGAGTTCCCGGGCGGCAAACAGGATCGCGATGTCCTCGGGGAACGGCTGTTCCTTGACGCCGAAACCGCCGCCCACGTCCCCCATGCGCACCCGCATGCGCGAGCGCTCAATGTCGAACACCTGCTCGCACAGGATCTCCATGAAATACTGTACGCCCTGCCCCGACGCGACGAGCGACCACGCACCCTCATCGCTATCATCCCAACTTGCCAGGCTCGCGCGCGGTTCCATGGGGTTGGCCAGCAGGCGGTTGTTGACGAGCGACAGCTGCGTCACATGGGCGGCCTCGGCGAAGGCCGCGTCCGCGGCTTCCTTTTCGCCCCGGTGCCAGACCTGCCCGATGTTGCCGGGCGCGTCTTCCCACACGACAGGCGCGCCCGGCGCGAGCGCGTCGGGCAGGCTGGTCACCGCCGGAAGCTTCTCGATGTCCAGCTCGATCAGCGCCGCCGCGTCTTCCGCTTGGTCCCGGGTTTCCGCAACCACCATCGCGACTGTTTCGCCGACGTGGCGGACCTTGCCCTCGGCCAGCCCAGGGCGCGGCGTGTAAAGCGGCCGGGCGGACTGGATCTGCGCCGACTGGTAGCGCGGCCAGCGGGCGACGATATGCCCGACCCCGGCGGCCGTCAGGTCGTCGCCGACGAACACACCGATGACACCCGACGCGGCGGACGCCGCCGCCACGTCGATCTCCCTGATTACCCCGTGCGCCACCGGCGAGCGTACGAACGCCGCGTGCGCCTGCCCGTCCTGGTTCACATCGTCGGCGAAGCGGCCCCGCCCGGTGAGCAGGCGAACATCCTCGCGCCGGCGCACCGGCTGCGCGATCCCGTGTGTTGAACTCATGGAAGCACCCCCGCCCCCGGGCCGCCCGTCGCGGACCCGTTATTGTCTATTCCGCGATCGGCACCATCGAGATCTGCGGGTCCTCCGCCGGCACATGGACCTCATCGAAGCCGATTTCCTTGCGCACCATGTTCGCGCCGCGCACCAGCGAGACCATCTTGTAGAAGGCATGCATCCGGCTCGCAGCCCCGCGCCCGAAGCCGCAGTCGCTGGTGAGGATCAGCCGTTCCGGCTCGATGTGCTTGAGCGCCCGTCGGACAAGATCGGCGACCTGTTCGGGCCGCTCCACCTGCAGGGTCCGGTGGCTGATCACGCCGAGCGCGATCTTCTTGTCCTTCGAGATCAGCTTGCCGTAATGCTCGAGGTCCATGCCGTCGTTGGTCGCGCCCTCGACGGTGATGACGTCCACGTCGAGCTGGTCGAGATACGGCAGCGCCTTCTCGTAGGAGGCGTGCTCGGAGAACATCTTCTGGGCCGCGGGCGAGCCCCAGCAGGTGTGGCACCAGACCTCGGTCTTGTCGCGCAGCCCCGCCACTTCGCGGTTGAACGCCTCGACATACTGCTCGGCCGAGACCTCCTGGCCGGGCACCTGCATCGACTGGTGGATCGACGGTTCCTCGACCTGGAGCAGCGGCGCGCCCGCGTCGGCGAGCGCGTGATACTCCTTGTTGAACGCGTCCGACAGGTCCATCAGCAGCTCGTTGGTGTCGGCGTAGTGGTCGTTGATGCACATGTGGCTGATGACCTGGGCCGAGATCGAGCCGATCTTCACCGGCTTCTCGGTCATTCCCGCCATCGCCTTGTAGGCCCGGTCGAGCTGCAGGTCTGTCTTGCCGACCCGTCCCGTCACATGGGGCGTGAGCCGGGTCTCGATGACCTCCCAGATGAGATCGCCGGGGCCCTTGTCGGCCATGGCGGCATAGGGCTGGACCTCAACACCCGGCGGGCCGAAACCTTCGATCCGCTCATAGGCGTAGCTGACCCAGCTGCGGCCGGCGACATCGTCGTCAAGCCGCGTGTCGCCATCGACCAGGATATCGATCCCGGCCTTGTTCTGGGCCGCGGTGTGGCAGGCCAGGCAGTCGAAATGCTGCTCCCGGTAGGCGCGGTGGGCGAAGCCCGTCGAGAGTGGCGCCCCGCGCAGGTTCTCGGTGTACCAGGACGGCCGCGGCAACGCCCCGGTCGTCGTGGTCTGCAGTGCCTTGTCCTTGGTGGCGACGAACATGATTTCCCCCTCTCGCCTCAACCGGTCCCGGCCGTCTTCACGAAGGGCCGGATGATCTTGGTCTCGAACAGATCGACTTTCTCGTACGGATCTTCCGCCGTAATCGCCTCGGCCTCGGCGCGGTCGGCGGCGTCCACGATCCAGACGCTCGCGTTCATGTTGCCGTCATCGTCCATGGTCGGGCCGGCGAAGTACAGCTTGTCGCCGATCTCCTCCGCATAATCCATGTGTGCCGGGCGGGTCTGCATCCGCAGCTCGTGTGTGCCCGGCTTGTCCACCCGGTAAACGAAAAAAAGCATCGAAACTCCCATCAACGAACGTCATCCAAGACAAGACTATACCCGGCGTCAGGTTGGCCGCGATACGCCTGCACCCGCGTTTGACGGTGCCGTTTTCGAAAACTAGAACAAAAAAAGAACTTTTAGGCGAGAACGGAACACATCGACGGTGCCGGCGGACCCCCATATCCTCCAGCGGCTGCGCAGCCGCATCGCTGCGATCGAGCGCGGCGGCACCGGGACTCTGCATGGCGATGACGTCCTGCCCCTGGGCCTCTCCGAGATCGACGAACATCTGCCCCGGGGCGGGTTCGCGGCGGGCGCGGTGCACGAACTCCTCGACGGCGATGCCGCCACCGGCGGCAGCATCACCCGCAACGGGATCACGAAGGGCCAGGGCGCGCTGAACGGCGCGGTCACGGGCTTCGCCGCCGCGCTCGCCGGCCGGGCCCAACGGCTGCGCGCGCGCCCCGTCGTCTGGATCGCCCCGCGCACCGGGCCCCGCGAGAGCCTCTACGCCCCGGGGCTTGCCGGCTTCGGCCTCGACCCCTCGGATCTGATCGCGGTCCGTGTTCCCGTCGATGGGGAATTCACGGCAACCGCCCTGTGGGCCATGGAAGAAGCACTGCGCGCGCCCGCAGTCGGGCTGGTCTGCGCCGAGATCGAGGAGATGGACCTGACCGCGAGCCGCCGCCTGCAACTGGCAGCAGAGAAAGGGGGCGAGGCCGGCGGCGGGCTCGGCCTCCTGCTGCGCCGGGATGCAGACGCTGGCCTGCCCCCGACCGCCAGCGTCAGCCGCTGGCGGATCACGGCCCTGCCCGGCGCTCCCGCCATGGTCGCAGGCGCCGAAATCGCAAACCTGCCGGGGGCGGCGCGCTGGCGGGTGGAACTGCTCCGCGTGCGGGGCAGCCGCCCCAAGACCTGGCACCTGGAATGGAATGATGACGCACATAACGAACCCGAAACGGCGGGTGGCTTCGCTCTGGTTTCCCCGCTTCGCGACCGACCGCTGCCAAAGGAACCTGAAGCGAAACCTGCGGCATTCCCGCGCGAACGTCGCCGCAACGCCTGAGCCCCCCACAGAACTGGTGATGGTCATGCCCGAAGGCGGCGCGGTTCGCCTGAGCGCGGTCACCCTCGCCGCCCGGAAGGCCGGGCTCGCGCCGGGCCAAACCCTGGCCGATGCCCGCGCGCTGGTACCGGACATCGCGGTGCATGACGCCGATCCGGCCGGTGATGCAGAAACCCTCACGCGGATCGCCGACTGGTGCACCCGCTACACCCCCTGGACCGCCCCTTCGGGGCTGGAGATCGGCGGGGCGGCAGGCATCTGGCTGGACGTTTCGGGCTGCGCCCACCTGTTCGGCGGCGAGGCCGCCATGCTCGACGACATGATCGAGCGACTGGCGGCCACCGGCTACACGGCCCGGGTGGGCCTGGCCGACACGGTGGGCGCGGCCTGGGCCACGGCGCGGTTCGGACAGCCGGGTGGTGCGCGGCGGGTAATCGTTCCCCCCGGCGAACATGGCGACGCCCTCGCCCCCTTCCCCAATGCCGCACTTCGCCTGCCTGCTGACATCCTCGACGGGCTCGACCGCCTCGGCCTGCGCGACATCGGCGAGCTGGCGGCGCTGCCCCGCGCCGGCCTCGCCCGCCGGTTCGGCGAACTGCCCGCCCGTCGGCTGGACCAGGCCCTGGGCCACATCGACGAGCCCATCTCGCCCCGCGCGCCCGCCCCCGTCTGGCGCCTGCGCACCGCCTTCGCCGAAGCGCTGGGCCGCGAGGAACATATCGCCGCCGCCGCCCGCAACCTGGCCGAGGCGCTGTGCAACCGCCTCGCCAGGGCCGAGCGCGGCGCGCGGCGGCTGGAACTGTGTCTCTACCGGGTCGGCGGGCGGGTCGATACGGTCACGGTGGGGACCAGCCGGGCGAGCCACGATCCCGACCACCTGGCGCGACTCCTCGACACACAACTCGAACGCCTGCCCGAACCGCCCACATCGGCCCCCGACCCGCTGAGCGCCGCCGCCGAGGCCATGGTCGAGACCCTCACCCTCGCCGCGAGCGTGACCGAACCGCTCCGCGCCACCCAGGATCAACTCGTGGGCGCGCGCGACGCGGACCCGGCCGCGCTGGACCGGCTGGTGGACCGGCTCGCCGGGCGCCTCGGGCCCGACAACGTGATGCGCTTCCGGCCCCGGGACACCCACCTGCCCGAGCGGGTGCAGACAGGCAGGCCTGCGCAGGCCGAGCCGGGCGATACGGAAAGCGCGGGCTGGCAGCCGTCCTTGCCGCGCCCGCCGCGCCTGCTCGCCCGGCCCGAACCCGTCGAGGCCATGGCCCCTGTGCCCGACGATCCGCCGGTGCTGTTCCGCTGGCGCGGCCGGGCCCACCGGGTGGTCCGCGCCGAGGGGCCGGAACGGATCGAGCCCGAATGGTGGCGCCAGCCCGAGGCGGGCAACACGGCCGTCCTCGACCGCACGACCCGCGACTATTACCGGGTCGAAGACACGGACGGCCGCCGCTTCTGGCTCTACCGCGAGGGCCTCTACGACCGCGCGGATTTCTCCGACGACGCACCCCGCTGGTTCCTGCACGGGCTGTTCGCATGAATGCGCCCGAATATGTCGAGCTGCAGGTGACGAGCAACTTCTCGTTCCTCCAGGGGGCCGCTCACCCCGAGGAGCTGGCCGCCCGGGCCGCCGAACTGGGCCATCCGGCCGTCGCGATCACCGACCGCAACACGCTCGCCGGCGTGGTACGCGGACATCTGGGCGCCAAACAGGCCGGAATTCATGTCATCGTCGGGGTCCGGCTGGATTTCGCGGACGAAAGCCCTTCCCTCATCTGTCTGCCGACGGACAAGGCTGCCTACGCGCGCCTGTCCCGGTTGCTGACGCTCGGGAAGCGCCGCGCGGGGAAGGCCCAGTGCCACCTGACTCCGGCTGATCTCGCCAATCCCGACGGCGTGTTTGAGCGGGGAGCGGGACAGATCCTGATCGCGCTCCCGCCCGATGAATTGACCGAATCCGCCACGGCGAATTTCTCCAGCTTTTTGAATCGTCTATCAAATGAACTTGAATCGGAAACTTATCTCGCCGCCAGCCATCTTTACCGCGGCGACGATGCCCGCCGGCTCGCCCGCCTGGCCGCCATGTCCGGCGCCGCGGGCACGCCCCTCGTGGCGACCAACGACGTGCGCTACCACACCGCCGAACGGCGCGCGCTCGCCGACGTCGTCACCTGCATCCGCGAGCACTGCACCATCGACACTGCGGGCCGCCGGCTGGCGGTCAACGCCGAGCGCCACCTGAAACCGGCCGCCGAGATGATGCGGCTCTTCCGCGATTATCCCGACGCGGTCGCCCGAACCGCCGAAATCGCCGGAAAATGCCGGTTCTCCCTCGACGAGCTACGTTACGAGTATCCTGCCGAGCCGGTCGCCGCCGGGCGTACTCCCGACGCCGAACTGGCACGACTTACCTGGCGCGGCGCGGCCAAGCGCTACCCCGGCGGGATTTCGGCCAAGGTTCGTGCCCAGCTCGATCATGAGCTCGCGCTGATCGCCGAGCTGCGCTACGCCGCCTACTTCCTGACGGTTCACGACATCGTCCGCTTCGCACGTTTCCGCGACATCCTGTGCCAGGGGCGCGGGTCGGCGGCGAACTCCGCGGTCTGCTTCTGCCTCGGGATCACCGCGGTCGACCCGGATCGCCTCGATCTTCTGTTCGAACGCTTCATCTCCGCCGAACGCAATGAACCGCCCGACATCGATGTCGATTTCGAGCATGAGCGGCGCGAGGAGGTGATGCAGTACATCTACGCCAAGTACGGCCGCGAACGCGCGGGCCTCGCCGCCACGGTGATCAGCTATCGCTCGCGCTCGGCCCTGCGCGAGGTTGGCAAGGCGCTCGGCCTCACCGAGGACACGGTCGCGGCCCTGTCGGGCCAGGTCTGGGGCTGGTCCAACGAAGGCGTGCCCGACGAGGTGGTGCGCTCGCTCGGCCTCGATCCGGCCGACAACCGGCTGGGACTCGCGCTCCGCCTTGCGCGCGAGCTGATCGGTTTCCCCCGCCACCTGTCCCAGCATGTCGGCGGTTTCATCATCACCCGCGAGCGCCTCGATGCCCTCGTCCCCATCGAGAACGCGGCGATGGAGGACCGCACGGTGATCGAGTGGGACAAGGACGACCTCGACGCGCTCGGCATCCTCAAGATCGACGTGCTGGCCCTCGGGATGCTCACCTGTATCCGCAAGGCCTTCGAACTGCTCGAAAACCATTACGAACGGCCGCTGGAGCTGGCGACGGTCCCGCCCGAGGACCCGGCGGTTTACAACATGCTGTGCCAGGCGGATTCCCTCGGCGTGTTCCAGATCGAGAGCCGGGCCCAGATGGCCTTTCTGCCCCGCATGAAGCCGCGCTGCTTCTACGACCTCGTCATCGAGGTGGCGATCATCCGCCCCGGCCCCATCCAGGGCGACATGGTGCATCCCTACATCCGCCGCCGCGACGGGCTCGAGACGGTCGAATTTCCGTCGAAGGAACTCGAGGACGTGCTGGGCAAAACCCTCGGTGTGCCGCTCTTCCAGGAGCAGGCGATGCAGATCGCCATCACCGCCGCCGGCTTCACCCCCGGCGAGGCCGATCAGCTGCGCCGTGCCATGGCGACCTTCCGCAAGACCGGCACCATCCACACCTTCCACGCCAAGATGGTCGACGGCATGGCCGCACGCGGCTACGACCGGGACTTTGCCGAGCGCTGCTTCCGCCAGATCGAGGGGTTCGGCGAGTACGGTTTCCCCGAGAGCCATGCCGCCTCCTTCGCCCTGCTGGTCTATGTCTCGTCCTGGATCAAGCGCCACTATCCCGACGTCTTCGCCGCGGCCCTGCTCAACAGCCAGCCCATGGGCTTCTACGCCCCCGCCCAGATCGTTCGCGACGCGCGCGAGCACGGGGTCGAGGTGCGTGGCCCCGACGTGAACCACTCGCGTTGGGACAACAGCCTGGAACCAAAAGAAACATCGCCTCACCCTGAGCCTGTCGAAGGGCGAGGCGACACTTCCTCATGCTTCGACAGGCTCAGCATGAGGGTCGAGGAAAAACCGTCATCGAAGGATGGCGGACACGCCCTGCGCCTGGGCTACCGGCAGATCAAGTCGCTGAACCGCGAGGCCGCCGAGGCGATCGCCGCGAACATCCCGGCGTGCGGCTATGCCTCGGTCGAGGACGTCTGGCGGCGCACCGGGGTCAACACGGCCGCCCTCGTCGCCATCGCGGAGGCCGGCGGGTTCGCCTCCCTCGGGCTCGCCCGGCGCGAAGCCCTGTGGGCGATCCGGGCCTTGGGCCATAACGGGCGCGAGACCGCTGCCGCCCTGCCCCTCTTCGCGGCCGCGGAAGCGCGTGACGCCATCCCCGAGACGGCCATCGCGCTGCCCGACGAGACCGCGGGCGAGGCCGTCGCCAACGACTACGCCGCGATCCGTATGTCCCTGAACTACCACCCGGTCGGCCTCCTGCGCGAAGGTCTCGCGGAGTTCCGTGCCGTGCCGGCAGGTGAGCTGCGCCAAAGGGAGAACGACGAGCGGCTGACCACGGTCGGGCTGATCCTCGTCCGTCAACGCCCGGGCACCGCGAAGGGCGTGATCTTCCTGACCCTGGAAGACGAAACCGGCGTCGCCAACGTGATCGTCTGGCCCGACGTCTTCACCCGCTTCCGCAAGGTGGTGCTCTCGGCGCGGCTGGTGAAGATCCGCGGCAAGCTGCAGCGCGAGGGCATCGTCACCCACCTGATCGCCGAGGAGATCGTCGATCTGTCGGACCGGCTCGACGCGCTTGGAGATGGCCACTCGGAAGATCCGCGCGAATTCGAGAATGCCTGGGCCCGCGCCGACGAGATCAAGTACGGCGTGCGGCCCGACCCGCGGGAATCCGTCAGCAAAGGCCGCAAGCTCGCCCGGCCGTCACTCTGGCGTCACCCGCGCAACACCCACATCGCGATCAAGTCGCGGAACTTTCACTGAAGCGGCGTCAGCCGTCGCCGTTCGTCCAGGGCGGCGGTGGCAAGGCCTGGTAGGCCTCACGCAGGGCACCCGACCAACCGCTCCGGATGGTCTGGAAGTAGGGATCGTCCTCGTGAACCCGGCGCTCGACCATCACCTCGAGCGAATCCTTGCGATAGATCAGCATGTCGACCGGCATGCCGACCGTCAGGTTACTGCGCAGGGTCGAATCCATGGAGATCAGGCTGAGCTTCGCCCCGTCGAACAGGCTCGTATCGTAGCTCGCCGCCCGGTCGAGGATCGGCTTGCCGTATTTGTGCTCGCCGATCTGCTAGAAGAGCGAGCGCACCATGCCCCCGTCCGCCCGCGGCGCGCTGCCGTTGATGGCTGCGGCCTGCGGCGAGCAGAGGAATGTCGCAACAGCCGCGATCTCGTCGGGCTGCGCCCAGCGCTGCAGCAACGAGGGCCTCCCTTCACCTTCTGCGAAATAGGCCTTGCTCATTTCCTCCGGCGTGGTGCCCTCGATTTCCGCCATCTGGTGCATGAAGGCATCGACCCCGTCGGTCCAGGTGGGGGCTACCTGGAGCGTGTTCACCGTCACGCCCGTCTCTCGCGTGCGCTCCGAAAGGCTTCGCGCAATCGACACGAGCGCCGTCTTGGTCATCGCGTAATGCGCCATCGAGGGGTTGGGCTTGGAGCTCTGGTCCGAACCGATAAAAAGCACCCGTCCCCAGCCGCGTTCAAGCATCGACGGCATGAGCGCCCGTGAGAGCCGGACCGCGCTCATGACATTGAGATCGAACATCGCCTGCCAGTCGGCGTCCGTGATGTCGAAGAACTCGTTTACGGTGAACATCCCGGCATTATTGACCAGGATATCGACGGGCCCGTTCCCGGTTGCAAATTTGGCCAGCGCGTCGGCACCGCCGGCGGTCGAAAGGTCCGCCGCAAGCCCGCTTGCCGTGCCGATTGCCGACAGTTCCTCGACCGCCTGCGCAACCCGGTCTGCGTTCCGGCCGTTGACGATCACTTCAGCGCCTTCCCATGCGAGGGATTCGGCGATCGCGCGGCCGATGCCGAGTGTCGACCCCGACACGAGCGCCCGCTTTCCAGTCAATTCAAGGTCCATCATTCGCTCCCGTTTCGCGTGCGATTGCGGATTGCACGTTTCACCCCTTATCGGCCGACCAGGCGGTTTTGTCCAAGGCCATTCGTCACAACTCATTCCCGACTTCCTGGGCCGGGTATGCTTGCAGGCATACAGGGCGAGAGCTACATTCCGACGCAACGTATTTCAGCGGAATCACACAAAAAGGCAGTGAAATGAACGTTCGCGACGGTTTCATCGAAGCGGTCGGCAATACGCCGCTGATCAAGCTGCACCGGGCTTCAGAGGAGACCGGGTGCACCATCCTCGGCAAGGCCGAATTCCTGAACCCCGCCGGTTCCGTGAAGGACCGCGCGGCGCTCGCCATCGTGAAAGACGCGGAAGCCAAGGGTCTGCTCAAGCCCGGCGGGGTCATCGTCGAAGGCACGGCCGGCAACACAGGCATAGGGCTGGCCCATGTGGCGAACGCGCTGGGGTACCGGACGGTCATTGTGATCCCCGAGACCCAGACCCAGGAAAAGAAGGACGCGCTGCGCCAGGCGGGCGCGGAGCTGATCGAGGTGCCCGCAGTTCCGTACAAGGATCCCAACAACTACATCAAGCAGTCGGGGCGCCTCGCGGAGGAACTCGCGGAGAAGGAAGAGGCCGGCGCGATCTGGGCCAACCAGTTCGACAACGTCGCCAACCGGCAGGGCCATTTCGACACGACCGGCCCGGAAATCTGGGAACAGACCGACGGCAAGCTGGACGGATTCATCTGTGCCGTGGGCACGGGCGGCACACTGGCTGGCGTCGGCATGTACCTCAAGAGCCGAAATCCCGACATCAAAATCGGCCTCGCCGATCCGATGGGCGCGGCGATCTACAACTTCTATGCGAACGGCGAACTGAAGTCCGAGGGGTCTTCAATCACGGAGGGCATCGGCCAGGGCCGGATCACGGCGAACCTCGAGGGTGCGCCCGTCGACTTTCCGTTCCAGATTCCCGACGAGGAAGCACTGCCGGTCATGTACAAGCTGATCCGCAAGGAAGGCCTGAGCCTGGGCACGTCCAGCGGCATTAACGTCGCGGGTGCCATTCGTCTGGCCAAGGAACTCGGACCGGGCCACACCATCGTGACCATCCTGTGTGATGGTGCCCACCGGTACGCCTCGAAAATCTTCAACGTGGCGTTCCTCAAGGAAAAAGGCCTCCCCTATCCGGAGTGGCTGGACACGTGAGCACCGCCGCAACGGAACCCCTCTTCCGCGACGACGCCTACACCCGATCCTGCACGGCCAAAGTCGTCTCCGTGAACGACCTGCGGGGAATCGTGCTTGATCGCACGGTTTTCTATCCCACGGGCGGCGGGCAGCCCGGCGATACCGGAGTGCTTCGCGCGGCCGATGGACGCGCGGTCGAGATCGCGACGACGGTCAAGGGCCGCGACGAGGATGGCGGTCCCGACGTGATCGTGCATGTGCCCGCCGAAGGCCAGCCTGCCCTCTACGTCGGCGACGAGGTCTCGGCGGAAATCGACTGGGAACGGCGCCACAAACTCATGCGCGTCCATACCTGCCTTCACCTCCTCTCGGCAGTTATCGAATTTCCGGTTACGGGAGGCCAGGTCAACGACGGCAAGGGCCGCCTCGATTTCGCAATTCCGGAGAACAATCTGGTCAAGGAAGAGTTAACGGCGCAGCTCAACGCCCTCATCGCCGGCAATCATCCTGTCGCACAAAACTGGATCACCGACGCCGAACTCGCCGATCAGCCCGATCTTATCAAAACCATGAGCGTGAAACCGCCGTCGGGAACCGGTAAGGTCCGGCTAATCCGGATCGAAGGTCAGGATCTGCAGCCCTGCGGCGGCACCCATGTCGCGAACACCTCTGAAATCGGCCCGGTGACGGTAACCAAGATCGAGAGCAAGGGCAAGCAGAACCGGCGTGTCGCGGTCACCCTGAACGAAATATAATTCAATAACTTGGAAAGCTTTCCTGATGACGTATGCGAATCCCGATTCCCTCGTCGACACCGCCTGGGTCGCTGAACATCTGGACGATCCGAATGTGCGCATTCTCGATGGTTCCTACCATCTCGCTGCCACCGGCCGGGACGCCAAGGCCGAGTATGCGGCAGCGCATATCCCCGGGGCACTTCATTTCGACATTGATACCGTCTGCGATCCCGCGCCCACGCCCTCACCCCACATGTTTCCGAGCAACGAGAATTTCGCGGCGGCCGTGGGTGGCATGGGCATTTCCAACGATACGCGGGTGATCGTCTACGACGCCGACGGCCTTTTCTGCGCTCCGCGCGTCTGGTGGATGTTCCGTGTGTTCAGGCATGAGAATGTCGCTGTGATGACCGGTGGATTCCGCACCTGGCAGGCCGAGAATCTTCCCGTCACGACCGACGTCGCGACATTCCCGCAAACGACCTTCAACGCCACGCGGGACGACACGAAACTCCGCTCGATCGAGCAGATCACGGCAAATCTCGACAGCAATCAGGAGCTGGTGCTCGACGCACGCGCGGCGAACCGCTTCGCCGGAGAGCTGCCCGAGGCACGTGAAGGCGTCGAACCCGGACATATCCCTGGGTCGGCCAATCTTCCCTATGCAGAGATCGTTGACGCAGAGGCCGGCGCATTCCGCGATGCCGACACGCTCCGGGCCGCATTCGACCGGGTCGGCGCGGACGGGTCGCGTACTGTCGCCACATCCTGCGGATCGGGTGTCACCGCCTGCATTCTCGGGCTCGGCATGCACCTGATCGGCCGCGACAACTGGGCACTCTACGACGGTTCCTGGACCGAATGGGGCGGCAACGCCGACACGCCCAAAGACAAGGGTGCCGCATGACCAAGAAGCAGGATGTTCGCCGCGAGACGGTGCTGGCAAGCGGTGGCCGCGACCCGGAAAACAACTTCGGGATCGTCAATCCGCCGGTCTATCACGCATCGACCGTGACCAGTCCCTCCCTCGCCGAGTGGCGCGCGCGGGACTTCACCAAGGACATCACCTACGGGCGCATGGGCACGCCGACCCAGAAGTCACTTGAGGAAGCCGTGGCGCTGGTCGAGGGCGGCGATCGCGCGATTGCGGTGTCGTCGGGCCTTGCCTCGATCACCACGGCCATCTCGGCGTTTGTCGAAGCCGGCGACCATATCCTCGTATCGGACAGCGCCTACTTCCCGACCCGCAATTTCTGCAACAACGTGATGGCGAAGTACGGGGTCGAGACGACCTACTACGATCCGCTGATCGGCGCCGGCATCGCGGATCTCCTGCAGGACAACACCAAGGTGGTTCTCACCGAAGCACCCGGGTCCCAGACCTTCGAAGTGCAGGACATTCCCGCCATCTCCGAGGCGGCCCACGCACGCGGCGCGGTCGTGATCAACGACAACACCTGGGGCACGCCCCTGAACTTCCGCTCCTTCGAGAAGGGTGTCGATGTTTCGGTGCACGCGGCGACGAAATACATCGTCGGTCACTCGGACGCGATGCTGGGCATCATCGTCACGACCGACGAGCACTATGAGCGGATACTGATGAACTTCCGCTACTGGGGGCAGCACGCCGCGCCGGACGACTGCTACCTGGGACTCCGCGGACTCCGCACTATGGCGGTGCGCCTGCGCCAGCACGAGGAAAACGCCCTCAGGGTTGCGAAATGGCTTCAGGGTCGCCCCGAAGTGACCCGGGTCCTGTTCCCTGCGCTGCCGGACGATCCCGGCCACGCCCTGTGGAAGCGAGATTTCGAGGGCGCGTGCGGACTATTCGGGCTGACCCTCGACCGGCACCACGACGATACGGCGCTGGCGGCCATGCTCGATGGCATGGAGCTGTTCGCCATGGGTGCCAGCTGGGGCGGTTACGAGTCCCTGATCCTGCCGGCGAAGCCCATTCGCACGGCCACGGAATGGGAGGCGAGCGGGACGCTGTTGCGCCTGCATGTGGGCCTCGAACATCCCGACGATCTCATCGCCGATCTCGAAGCCGGCCTGGACCGCCTCGCCGCGGCAGCGGGATAACTACCCCCGTCCGTGCGGGACCGAGGGATCGATCGCGGGCCCCAGCGGCACGATTCCACTGGGATTGCGCTGCGGGCTCTTCGAATAGTAACCGCGCTTATAGACTTCCAGGTCCACCGTGTCGGCAATACCCGGCATCTGGTGGATCTCGCGGGTGTAGGCCCAAAGGTTGGGATAGTCGAGCAGCCGCCGCAGGTTGCACTTGAATGCCCCGAAATAGGCCACATCGAAGCGGATCAATGTCGGGAACAACCGGACGTCCGCCTCGGTGAACCGGTCTCCGCACAGATACCGGTTGCCGGCCAGATGCGCCTCGAGCCTGTCGAGGGTCGCGAAGACGTCCCGCACCGCCGCCTCATAGGCATCCTGCGCGACGGAGAAGCCCGCGCGGTAAACCCCGTTGTTGATCGTGTGATAGATCAGGTCGTTCCACTCATCGATACGGTCGGCCAGGTCCTCGGGATAGAGATCACGCTCGTTGTTCGAGAAAACATCGAAAGGTCCGTTGAACATCCGGATGATCTCGGAAGATTCATTGCTGACGATGCTTTCGGTCTCCCGATCCCAGAGCACCGGGACCGTCACGCGCGTCGTCGCCTCGGGATCGGACGCCGTATAGACCTGATGCAAGGCTTGCGATCCAAGGACTGTGTCCACATGATCGTCGTCGAAGTACCAGCCCTGGTCGTTTCTCCGCGGCACCGTCTTGTCGAGCGTGATGACACCCTCCAGCCCTTTGAAGGCGCGGGTCAGAAGCGTGCGATGCGCCCACGGGCAGTTCATGGCGATGTAGAGATGGTAGCGGCCGCGCTCGGGGACGAAACCGCCCTTCCCCGTCGGGCCCGGCGCCCCGTCGGACGTCACCCAGTTCCGGAACGTCGAGCCCGTGCGCTTGAACGCACCGCTCTTGTCCGTCTTGTTCTTTGTTTCGTTCTCCTCGACCCATTGGCCGTCGACCAGCATCGCCATGGCGGCATCTCCCGTTCCGTTGGCCGTAACCTACGCGCAATAGGAGCCGCGGCAAGCGCGGAAGCGGCAAATTCCTAGAAACGGAAATATATGAACGGTGTGCTGTCGAGCGGCAGCAGCAGCAGGATCAACGCAAATCCAACGCCCGCCGCCATGCCATAGACGAACGGCGATTGCGGCCGCATCCGGCGCAACCGCTCGACCCGGAACCCGGCGGCGGCATCCACGAGCACCGGAAGGATCACGACCACTGGCGCGACGCCGGCCATGTGCTGCGCAGCGGCTCCCGAATCTACACCGACTGGTTTGCCCAGCGGCTCGTCCAGAAACTTGCCGGCGAATAACGCCTGATCACGACATACCCTGCTCGCCATGCGCCCCGCGCGCATGGACAAGCGGCCAGGACTGGCGATAATCCGTGTTGTCGCATCGAAAAAACAGAAACAGCCGATAAACTGCGGCGGCGTACCCGGGGAGCGAGTGTGAGCCTGAAGAAAGCATGCGCGATTGCGGGCGTTGCCGAATCCCGCCTCGGCGTCGTCCCGGATTCGACCGTCCTGACGCTCCAGGCGGAGGCCTTTGCCGCCGCGCTTGCAGACGCCGGGCTGGAGAAGTCGGATGTCGACGGCCTCCTCGTCTCCGGGGCCTGGGGCCGCCTGCCGCAGCTCCAAATCGCCGAATACCTCGGTATTCAACCGACCTACGCGGACAGCACGTCCGTTGGCGGCGCCTCCTTCGAGTTCCACCTCGGCCACGCGGCCGCGGCGATCCAGGCCGGCCTCTGCAAGGTCGCGGTGATCCTCTACGGCAGTACCCAACGCTCGAAGCAGGACAAGTACATCTTCCAGATCCGCAACGATCTCGGATACCAGTACGAGGCGCCCTATGGCCTGCCCACCCCAGTGGGCGCCTACGCGCTGGCCGCGTCGCGCCACTTCGCCGAGTACGGCACCACGTCCGAGCAGCTGGCTGATCTCGCCGTTTCCACCCGGGCCTGGGCATCGTTGAACCCCAAGGCGTATCGCCGGGAGCCGCTCACCCGCGACGAGGTGCTGGACTCCGGCCTCATCGCCAGCCCGCTGCATCGGCTCGACTGCTGCCTGTTCACCGACGGCGGCGGCGCGGTCGTGGTCGTCAGCCCGGACGTCGCGAAAACCCTCGACAAGCCGCCGGTCTGGCTGCTGGGCCAGGGTGAATCCCATTCTCATGCCCAGATCTCCGAGATGCCGGACCTGACCGTCACGCCGGCCGCGCAATCGGGGAAGCGCGCGTTCGAGATGGCGCGCGTCACCCACGACCAGATCGACGTCACCGAGATCTATGACAGCTTCACCATCACGGTTCTGCTGACGCTCGAATCCCTCGGCTTCTGCAAGCCCGGCGAAGGCGGCGCGTTTCTCGAGGGCGGGCGGACGGGCCCGGGCGGCGAATTCCCCCTCAACACCAACGGCGGCGGCCTCTCCTACTGCCATCCGGGCCAGTACGGAATCTTCCTGATCATCGAGGCGGTCCGGCAGTTGCGCGGAGAGTGCGACGCCCGCCAGGTCGCGGATGCGGCGATCGCCCTGATCAGCGGCACCGGCGGCGTGTTGTCGTCGAACGCGACCTGCATCCTGGGACTGGAGTAAGCCCATGGCCGACGACAACCAGCCCATCGACCCGGACGCCGACCCCTACTGGGCGGGCGCGGCCTCGGGTGAGCTGCGCTACCGCAGGTGCGCCGCATGCTCCGCCGCCATCTTCTACCCGCGATCGATCTGCCCGAAGTGCGGCACCCCCGATCCCGCCTGGGAGGTCTCGAAGGGCGCGGGCCGTGTCTATGCCTGCACTACGGTACATCGCGCGCCGCCCGCGTTCGCCGACAAGGCGCCCTACACCATCCTGCTCGTTGATCTCGACGAGGGTTTCCGGATGATGGGAGGGCTTGTCGCAGAGGGCGGTGCCGAGATATCCATCGGCGATCGCGTGACCGTCACCTTCGCCGAGGGCCCCGACGGGCGACCGGCCCCCTATTTCAATCCTGCCTGAGCCGAACCGACAATGAAAAACAAGAAAGCCGAAACCCTCGAAGACGCCGTCAGCCGGATTCCAAACGGCGCCACCCTGCTCGTCGGCGGCTTCGGTCAGCCGGGCGTCCCGGAAGTTCTGATCGACGGCGTGTGCGACCTCCAGCGCCGCGGCCTGACCATCGTCACCAACAATGCCGGCACCGGCCACAGCGGCATCGCCCGGCTGATCGAGGAAGGTTGCGTCGGCAAGCTGATCTGCAGCTTCCCGTGGGCGAAGGAATCCTTCGTGTTCAAGGAACTGCACGACGCGGGCAGGATCGAGCTCGAGATTGTGCCCCAGGGCACGCTCGCCGAACGGATGCGGACGGCGGGCGCAGGTCTCGGCGGATTCCTGACGCCAACCGGTGTCGGCACGGACCTCGCCGAGGGCAAGGAGACCATGAACGTCGACGGCAAGGACTATGTGCTGGAAAAGCCGCTCGCCGGCGATTTCGCGCTGATCAAGGCCTACCGCGCCGATCCGCGCGGCAACCTCGTCTATCGGAAGACCGCGCGGAACTTCAATCCCATCATGGCCATGGCGGCCGCCCACACCATCGTCGAGGTCGAGGAAGACGTGGCCATCGACGATCTCGACCCGGAGGTCATCGTGACGCCCGGGGTTTTCGTCGACACCTACTACGTCACCGGCTGGTACGAGATCGGCAAGGAGCGCAACGCATCATGAGCGACCAACAGACCAACCTGCTGACCCGCCAGCAGATCGCCGCCCGCGCGGCCCAGGACATGGAAGACGGCTGGCTTGTCAACCTCGGCATCGGCATGCCGACCATGATCCCCGCTTTCATCCCGGCCGAGCGCGACGTCATGTTCCACTCGGAAAACGGCCTGATCGGCATGGGCCCGCCCCCGGCCGCGGGCGACGAAGATCAGGACCTGATCAGTGCCGGCAAGGAGCTGGTCACCATGGTCCCCGGCGGTGCCTATGTGCACCACACCGACAGCTTCGCGGTGGCGCGCGGCGGACGCCTCGACTGCGCGGTGCTCGGCGCGTTCCAGGTGGCCGCGAACGGCGATCTCTGCAACTGGCGCCTACCGAACCAGACGTCGGGCAGCGTCGGCGGTGCCATGGACATCGCCGCGGGCTCCAAGCGGGTGTTCGCGATGATGACCCACACCGCGCGCGACGGCGCGGCCAAGATCGTCACCGAACGCACCTATCCCCTCACCGCCGGCGGTGTGGTGACGCGAATCTTCACGGACATGGCAGTGATCTCGGTCACCGGCGACGGGCTGGTGCTCGACGAGGTGGCACCCGGGCTGACGGCAGACGAGGTCCAGGCGGTGACGGATGCGCCACTGATCATGGACTCCGTCGGCACCATCGCGATTGCAGCGTAGCACCGCCATGAACGAACTCACCGATATCACGGGCCAGGTCGCCGTCGTCACCGGCGGCACCGCGGGCATGGGCGAAGCCGCCGCCATCCGCTTCGGGGCCGAAGGCGCAAAAGTCGCGGTGATCGGCCGCACACCCGAGAAAGGCGACGCGGTCGTCAAGCGGATCAACGACGCCGGCGGCGAGGCCATGTTCGTCAAGGCCGAGTGCGCCAACGAGGCCGAGGTCAAGGCGGCCACGAAGACGATCATCGACACCTGGGGCCGCGCCGACATCCTGGTGAACACCGCCGGCGGCTTCATCGATTCTCCGCCGCTCGAGGACGTCACCCTGGACGACATGCACCACAGCTACGACTGGAACGTGATCGCGAAGTTCCTGATCACCCGCGAGCTGGTGCCGGCAATGAAGGCCAACAAGTACGGCCGGATCGTCAACATCTCGTCGGTGGCGGGGCGCACCGCGCGCGGCGGCGCCATCGAGTATGCGACGACCGAGGCCGGGATCATCGGCCTGACGCGTCGGCTGGCGACGGAGCTGGCGGGCCACGGCATCACGGTCAACGCCATCGCGCCCGGGCTGGTGCTGACCCCCCGGGTCCGCAGGCACCCGCAGGAGGTGCTGGACGCCCGCGCGAAGTCCACGCCGGTCGGCCGCCTCGGCACGCCCGAGGAACTGGCCCACGCCATCTGGTATTTCTGCACGCCGGGCGCGGCCTTCACGACGGGCGCGGTCCTCGATGTCAACGGCGGCGCGTGGACGGGCTAGCGCCCGGCCCCGCAATCTAGATTCGGTAGAACGCCGCCGCGGTATCATGGAAGAAGGCGCGCTGTTCCGCCTCGCTACGCGGCGCGAGGATCTCCTTGCAGGCGGCGACAAGGTCGTCGTAGTTCGCCCAGAGCTTCTCGAGCGGGAAATTGCTGCCGTAGAAACAACGATCCGCGCCGAAACGATCGAGCACGTGATCGAGCACGATCCGCATATGGTCGATATCGCACCGGGCGGTGAAGAAATTCAGCCCCGAGCACTTGATCCAGACATTGCGCATGGGCACCAGGTGCTCGAGCCCCTCCTTCCAGGCGTCGACGGTCGCCTCATCGTCGGCAGTCAGCATCCCGCCATGGACCAGGCAGAAATTCGTCTCCGGATGGTTCTTTAAGAGCTCGGCGAAGTGCACGAACTGGTGCGTGAACCCCTGTAGCTCGAACGTCATGTCGTAGTTCTTGAGGAGTGCGACCGCCCCCTGGAATTCATCAGTCAGGCAGAGATCCGGGCGGTCTGTCCGACAGCGCAGCGGATCCCCCTCCCAGAAATGAAGCTGATGGCGCGCACCGCGGGTGTTCGCATGCTGCGCATGCCCTGCCAGAACCTCCTCGACATTCGGATCGGTCATGATGGCGTGGCCGACGATGGCGTGGGGAAACCCCGTCCGGTCGGCCTCGGACTGCAGCCAGGCGGTCTCCTCGACCGGTTTCGCCGGGTCGTAGTTCGCCTGGACATGCACCGATTTGACGACATTGTTGTCGCCGAAATCCTCCAGCATGTCCTCCACCAGATAGTCCTGGCGCAGGCCGCTGTAGTCGTCGCCGTACATCTTCGGGGTCATCGGCGCGGCCAGCCACGGGTATTTCTGCCAGTGCCAGAGATGATGATGGCTGTCGATGATGCTGCCGGAATACATACGGATTGGCTCCCCATGCCTGGTACCGATGGAAAAATGGCGCGCCCGGCAGGATTCGAACCTGCGACATTCGGCTTAGAAGGCCGATGCTCTATCCAGCTGAGCTACGGGCGCCACCCAATGCGTTCGGATCATCCCGCATCGCCGGAGTCACCGAAAGCGTGAAAGCCTGATTTCGATTCCCCGCTCGGGGCGCTGTTCAGTGGCTCCAGGGAATCCTACGGTCGACTGCGAAGTTATCCGCGTAAGCCTTTGGTTTTACATGTCTTTCCTTCGGCTCCTGGATCACATAGTCCAGTCCCTTGCGCTCCGCATGGGCGACTGCGTCCTCGCGCGTCTCGAAGGTCATGCGCACCTGCTGCATGGTGTCGCCATTGCCGGGCCAACCCATCAGCGGATCGAGTTGCTGGCGGCGCGTCGGCTCGAACTCAAGCACCCAGTGGCGCGTCTTGGCGCGCCCCGACTGCATGGCGGTCTTCGCAGGCTGGAAAATCCGTGCCTTCATGGCTGTCTCTCGAACGATGTCTGCCGCAGATGTCGAGGATTGAACACAGGTGCCCGGTGATCGTCAACCGGCGACGTCGGGCGGACGCCAGCCTTACGCCATTGTCAGGCCGCCGTTCACGTCGAGGCAGCTTCCGGTAATGAAGGCTGCCTCATCGGAGGCGAGAAAGAGCGCGGCATTCGCGATATCGCGCGGGGTCCCGAGGCGGCGCAGCGGTATCTGCTCGATGAGTGCCGCTTCCGTCTTCGGCAGCCAGGTTTCGGTCATCGGCGTGTGCGTCGGCCCGGGCGCAATCGCATTCACGGTGATGTTGTAGGGCCCGAGCGCCTTGCAAAGCGCCCGCGTGAGCCCGATGACGCCCGCTTTCGAGGATACATAGGGCAGCCCGCCCCCGCTCGCGACACCGCCGTGGCGCCAGGCCGACGAGGAAAGATTGATGATCCGCCCGCTCCTGCGTTCCATCATGTGCTCCGCGACCGCGCGTGCGCCGTAGAACTCGCCGCTCAGGTTCACGTCGAGCACTTTCTGCCATTCCGATATCTCGTACTCGAGCCAGTTCTTCTTGGGCGAATGGCCCGCATTGTTGACGAGAATGTCGAGAGCCCCCAAATCCGCGATGGCCCCGTCGATGGCGGCACGCACGGCGTCGAAATCCGACACGTCCAGGCTGACCACCGTGAGCCGCGACCGATCCACCTCGGTCTCGGCCATGGTCCGGTCCAGATTTTCCTGGTCGATATCCGCGATGACGACGCGGGCGCCTTCCTCGACGAAACGCTCCGCGATGGCCCGGCCCAGCCCCTTCGAGCCCCCGGTCACAAAGGCTGTTCGGTCCTGCAGTCGCATCGGGTACCTCCGGGCGAAGAATGGTCGGGGCGACGAGATTCGAACACGCGACCCCCTGCTCCCAAAGCAGGTGCTCTACCAGGCTGAGCTACGCCCCGACATGGGTTTTCTCTGCCTTCACCCGCCGATCCGTCAAGTGAAAACGGAATGGGTTGACCTCACTCGACGGAGACCACATTTTCCTCATAAGCGGCTTCTGCCGTGATGTTCCATATTGTTTTAAAGTACTTCGATAGCATGACGGTCATCCGACGCGGGTATTGCTACGGATAGCCCAAGTGCCAACAATATCAATCGGTTCAACAGGGAGCCTCCCATGAAACGCTATCAAATGCTGAAGACGCTCGCCGCGGGTGTGACCGCCGTCGGCCTCTTCTTAGCAACGCCTGCTATCGCGCAGGACGCGGCCGACTATGTTCTCAACACCGCCTCGACCGGCGGCACTTACCACCCGGTCGGAACGGCCATCGCGACCCTTTCCAAGGTCAAGCTGCTGCCGAAGCAGAAGTTCAGCCTCACGGCCGTGAACTCCGCCGGATCCGGCGCGAACGTCCAGGCACTGGGCGCCAACACCGCGCAGTTCGCCATCGTTCAGGGCCTGTTCGGCTCCTATGCGGCGACGGGCACCGGCCCGGTCTCCGAGCCGCAGAAGAATATGCGCTCGGTGACCATGCTCTGGCAGAACGTTGAGCAGTTCGTGCTGCCGAACGACAAGGTGAAGTCGGGCACGGTCTCAGACATCATTGCACTCAAGGGCGAGCCGATGGCGCTCGGCAAACAGAATTCGGGCACGATCGGCTCGAACAAGGTCCTGCTCAGCGGTCTCGGTCTCGACATCGAGAAGGACTTCGAGCTGGTCTATGCCGGTTACGGCCCCTCCGCCGGCGCGCTGGCTGACGGCAAGGTCGCCGGCATCGGCGCACCGGCCGGTCCGCCGACCGGTGCCATCACCAAGCTGATGGCGGCCAACCAGGGCAAGTTCACGCTGCTGAACGTCACCGCCGAAGAAGCCAAGAAGATGGACGGCGGCCGTAATCTCTGGGTGCCCTACACGATCAAGGCCGGCACCTACCCGGGACAGGACAAGGATGTGCAGACGATTGCGCAGCCGAACTTCCTAGCAGTAAATGCCGACGTGCCGGAAGAGCATGTCTACCTGCTAACCAAGGCGATGTACGAGAACCTGCCGTTCCTGCAAGCGATCCATCCCGCGGCGAAGGCCATGGCCGTCGAGAACTCGATGGCCGGTCTGCCGGTGCCGCTGCACCCGGGCGCGGCCCGTTACTTCAAGGAAGTCGGACTGGATGTGCCCAACCGCCTGATGGCCAAGTAATCACCGCACAACGGTGATTGCAAAGGCAAACGCATGGAGGGTGGCCGCGGCGACGCCGCCCCCCGTTTTTGTTTGTGGTTTTAAAAAAAACGAGCC